>DATCPU010000515.1:0-6982 GCA_036569925.1 Candidatus Dormiibacterota bacterium | reverse complement strand
CGCCTCGATCGCTTGCTCGAATGGATGGCGCGGCAGGACTTCGCCACCATCAGCGCGGGGAAGCCGAGCCTTCTTCGCCAGGTCGAGGAGATCGTCATCGAGAGCCACCGGAAGCTCTCCGAAAGCGAGGGCCGCGACTGGTCCAAGTCGATCGCATACAGATGGTTGCGCTTCGAGGATCCGATGCCCGTCGCCCGGCTTCAGGACGGCCTGAAAAGGCTCAGGCTGGGGGGTGCGGAAGTCGAGCTCGATGCTGTGGACAAAGTCTGCAAGGATGCCGTAAAGGACGGCTTTTCGTATTGAGGGTGGGTGTGCAGGGGTTGTGGAAAACCGATGCTCCAAGCGACCTTCCTGTTTACCCTGAAGTCCCCTATGCGTTTTTCGGTTTCCATCCCGGCTTGCGCCGATCCTTCCACCTACTCGACGTTCGGTATCCTCAGGTTTACCGTACTCAGCCGCTTGGGGCGTCGCGAAAGTTATCAGCGGATTAAGGCCACGTCAACAGAGAAAATTTTCCTCTTGCCAGGCAAATGTTTGTGGCTTGACACAGAACATCAGGACCGACTATTGCGCGCGCCTAGAATGAACCGATGAACATGCGTGAAGTCGTTATCGTCGAGGCGGTCAGGACACCGATCGGACGTCGGAATGGAAAGCTCAAGGACGTCCATCCGGTCGTCCTCGGCTCGTTGGTGTTGAAGGAAATCGTCAAGCGAGCCGGCATCGAGCCCGACCAGGTTGAAGACGTAGTCTTCGGATGCGTGTCCCAGGCGGGCGAGCAAAGTCTGAACATTGCCCGCAGCGCATGGCTTACCGCGGGCTTCCCCGTAACGACACCTGCAACCACTGTCGACAGGCAGTGCGGGTCCAGCCAGCAGGCGGTTCACTTCGCCGCCAACCTGATTTCGTCCGGCGTTTGCGACATCACCATCGCCGGTGGCGTCGAATCGATGACCAGAGTTCCGATGGGCTCAAACGCAATGTCGCCTGGATCGCCATTCCCGCCAGAGCTGATGGAGCTTTACGACCTGGTCCCACAGGGGATATCGGCCGAGCTCATCGCGCGCAAGTATGGAATCTCGCGAAAACAGATGGACGAGTTCGGCGTTCGCAGCCACCGGCTCGCGCAGGAGGCTACTGAACACGGATATTTCAAGTCGCAGATCATGCCCATCGATGTCTCACTCAACGGCAACGGCCACACAGAGCTCTTCGAGCGGGACGAAGGCATCCGTGCGAACGCAAGCTATGAAGCCACCTCCGCGCTGCAGCCCGCGTTCAACCCAGAGCATTCGATCACGGCCGGCAACTCGAGCCAGATCTCTGACGGCGCCGCCGCCGTCCTGCTGATGTCGCTCGAGAAGGCCAAGGAGCTCGGCCTCAGGCCTCGGGCTCGCATCCGTGCCCAGGCAGTCGTGGGCACCGACCCAGTGCTGATGCTCGAGGGCCCAATTCCCGGCACGGCTGCAGTCTTGAAGAAGGCCGGCATAGACCTCAAGAGCATCGACCTCTTCGAGGTGAACGAGGCATTCGCCTCAGTGGTGCTGGCATGGGAGAAGGAGACAGGCGCCGACCTCAAGAAGACCAACGTCAACGGCGGAGCAATCGCAGTGGGCCACCCGCTCGGTGCCTCGGGGGCCATCCTCATGAATAGGCTGCTCTATGAGCTCGAGCGTCGCGACCTTCGCTATGGGCTCGAGACGATGTGCTGCGGCGGCGGCATCGGCACTGCAACGATCATCGATCGCGTCGTCGAATGAGCCGCCCCGAGAAAACGTTCGAATCGCTGTACAACATCCGGCCGTATGCGTTGGGCCAGGGGATCACGGCTCGCGCGATTGAGGCCGACCGCATGACCATTGCTGTTGTCGAGCTCGAACCCGGCGCCGTGCTGCCCGAGCATCATCACGAGAACGAGCAGCTTGGATTCGTCATCGCGGGTGCGATCACCATGAGGATTGGGACTGAAAAGCGTGAGCTCCATATCGGGGACATGTACACCATTCCGAGCGACGTCCCGCATGACGCCCTGGCGGGGCCGGAGGGAGCTGTGGTCGCCGATGTTTTCGCGCCACCACGTGCGGACTGGAAGGATTTGACGAGGCTGGATCCGCGGCCCGGCAGGTGGCCATAGGGCGCGGGTGAGGCAAGCCCTCCCCGCGGAACCCCCTCCCGACGAGCGCGGGTGAGGGCAAGCCCTCCCCCGCGGGACCCCCTCCCGACGGGCGCGGGTGAGGGAAGCCCTCCCCCGCGGAACCCCCTCCCGTTCGCCACCACGCCTCAGATGTTTGGAGTGCAACGCGGGGTGACGGCCGGAGTAAATCCGGCCTAAGCGCCACGACTCGTCCTATTTAATTAGGGCCGTCCGCATAGCCTTCGGGATGGGGCGCGAGAGGTAGGGCGAGTCCCAGCAGAAACGTAGCGGCCGGTCGGTCCAATCGCCTTGCTGTCCGATTCCGATTCGTGGAGTCGTAAACACCCGCCGGCTCGGTGTCGCGTCATCCACCACGTAGATCGACGGCGGCACCAGCGCCGCACCGTTCAGGCTCCGGTCGATCTCCAGGGCCCGGCACAACAGGCCTGGCCCGCCGCATCGCCCGACACCTTGCCCCGGCTCCAGCGCTCGCACAAGCACGGCCTGCGGCACCCCTCGCTCACGGGTCACGAAGTTGAGGCAATGGTGCATGCCGTATGTGAAGTAGACATAGGCGTGTCCCGGGGGCCCGTACATCACCTCATTGCGGGGGCTTCGCCGGCCGCCCGATGAATGCGCCGCGAGATCGTCCGGCCCGAGATAGGCTTCGACCTCCACCAGCCTTCCCCACAATCGCCTGCCGCCGACCTCTCGAAACAGGACCTTGCCAAGCAGATCGCGGGCCACGGCCGCCGTGCCGCGATCGAAGAATTCCGGGGCCAGGACAGGACCGGCCGGAGCGACTTCGGCCAGGTCAGGCTCTCGCTTGGCCGACGGCCTTCGCGCGGCCCGCGTGGCGGCGCCGCTTGTCGACGTATAGCGACTTATCGGCGACCTGGTACATCGCGTGCCAGTCCATACCGGAACGCCACGAGGTGATGCCGATGCTGAACTGAACGGGAACCGGCGACTTGCCGGCTCGATTGAGCTCTTCAAGCGATTGGCGCACGCGCGATGCGACGTCGCTCGCGTGGCGCTCGTCCGCATCGGGCATGGCGACCCCGAACTCATCGCCGCCCAACCGTCCACACGTATCGGTCGCGCGCACTGCCCGCTGGAGCTCCTGAGCCAGGACGCGAATGGCCTCGTCGCCGACATGATGTCCCTGGGTGTCGTTGATGTCCTTGAGGTTGTCGAGGTCGATCATCATCAGCGTTAGCCTGCGCTTGTGACGCTGCGCCGCGGCAACTGCACGATCGATGGCGCGCTCGAACTCGGGGCGGTTTGCCAGTCCCGTCAGGTAGTCGGTGCGAGCCTCTCGAGTGTGCTGGCGCGCGCGATCAAGAGCGACCGCGATTTGGTCCGCCACGGCGGCGACGAACTCCAGGTCGCTGGACTCAAAGGTTCGGGGAAGGCGGGTGGCGACAGTCATCGCTCCCAGCAGCACACCCTTGGTCCGGAGCTCGGCCCGGATGGCGCTCCACTCACCTGTGATGCGGTCGACCCGGGACTCGGCAGGGCCGGATGCGATCTCGACCACCTTCACGAGGCGAGAGCGACCTGACTCGGTGAACTCCTCCTCCTCGCCAGGCTGCATGCCAAGGGTTTTGGCCAGCTTCAGGCGGGCGCCCTCACGAACCCAGACCGCGCCGGCCTGGAGGTGAAGGACCTGCAGGGTCTCCCGCAGGCCCACCTCGGCGATCTCTGAGACGTCGAGCGAGCGGCCTAGCGCGCTCGCGATGTGATAGAGACCGTGCAGCTCTGTCTGGCGAGCGCTATGGCGCGCTTCGGTGAAGTCGAGGTAGCCGCGGATGAAGCTCGAATTCATGTGCTCGATTACCTCGCCGAGACGCCCCTGGGCGAGGCGAATGACCTCTTCCGAGCCCTCACTGCCCGCCACCTCTTCGGTGACACGAGCGATCACCGAACGGCGGAACACCGAAAGGCCTTCCATGAGCGCTTCCAGGGGGATCCCCTTCTCGGCATAGCGGCGCGAGGCCTCCCGGGCGATCGCGTAGTACTCGGCCCACGGGATCCGAGAGTCTGCGATGAGGGAGCGGAAGAGGAGCTCGAGGAACTTCCCCGAAGTCTTGACCAGCTCGTCCATCGACCCGGTTTTCTGGGATTTCAGGATCTCGGGAGCGAGCGAGCGCACCGATTCGGCGGCCACGAGGCCGCTCTCGCCGGGGTCGGCCGAGAGCCGCTCGGCGAGCTTGCTGAGCAGATCGCTAGCTCGCTCGGTCATGAGGTGCCACTATAGAGTGACGCCTACGCGATCGCGAACCTGCGGAGGACCTTGATTAAATAAAGGTGTAAGAGCATGGCCACAGCCACAAGGGGATCTTTCGGCAAGCTGGAGGAGATTCTGGGCGGAGATGCCCGCGGGCTCCTCGAGCACAAGTGCGAAACCGTGCCCAGGGCCCAGCTCCACCTGCCCGGACCAGACTTCGTCGACCGCATCTGGAAGGACAGTGACCGACCGACCAGGGTGCTGAGGAGCCTCCAGTCTCTGTTTGAGCACGGCCGCCTGTCTGGCACGGGCTATCTGTCGATCCTGCCCGTCGACCAGGGCATCGAGCACACCGCCGGCGCCTCCTTTGCCCCGAACCCGATCTACTTCGACAGCGAGAAGATCATCGAGCTCGCCATCGAGGGCGGCTGCAATGCCGTGGCGTCGACCTTCGGAGTCCTGGGCTCCGTGGCGCGCCGCTACGCGCATCGCATCCCGTTCATCTGCAAGATCAACCACAACGAGCTTCTGACCTATCCGAACCATTACGACCAGATTCTGTTCGGAACCGTGAAGGAGGCGTACGAGATGGGTGCCGTGGCCCTCGGCGCCACCATCTACTTCGCCTCCGCCGAGTCTGACCGCCAGCTGCAGGAGATCGCTGTCGCCTTTGCCCGAGCGCATGAGCTTGGGATGGCGACCATCCTGTGGTGCTACGTGCGGAACAACGCCTTCAAGAAGGATGGCGTCAACTACGAGACGGCGGCCGACCTGACCGGTCAGGCGAACCACCTAGGAGTGACGATCCAGGCTGACATCATCAAGCAGAAGCTGCCGGACACCAACCGCGGCTTCGAGGTGATCAACTTCGGCAAGACTTCGCCCGTCGTCTACGACAAGCTCACCACCGACCATCCGATCGACCTCTGCCGTTATCAGGTGGTGAACTGCTACATGGGCCGCTCGGGCCTCATCAATTCAGGTGGGGAGTCCCACGGGGCTTCCGACCTCAAAGACGCCGTACGCACGGCCGTCATCAACAAACGAGCCGGCGGCATGGGATTGATCAGCGGGCGCAAGTCATTTCAGCGGCCGATGAAGGAGGGCGTCGATTTGCTGCACGCCATCCAGGACGTTTATCTAAACCAATCGGTCACCATCGCCTAAAGGCGGCGAACGACCACAGATGGAGTGCAGAGCGGCGATGAGGTTGGGCCCGACCGAGTGCGCCTAGCTTTTCTCGGCACCGGCGCGGCATTCTCCCCCGAGCGCTACAACGGAGCGGTTGTCGTCGATGGACGCCTGCTGCTCGATGGTGGGGCGCCTCTTCTGCCTCACATGCACCGCTGCGGCGTCGACCCGGGCGCTATCGAGGCGGTCTTCCTCACCCACTTCCATGGCGACCACACTCTCGGCTTGCCGCCCTTTGTGCTGTACCGCGTTTTCGTCGACCCCCGACCCATCACCTTCGTCGGCCCGGAGGGTCTCGCTGCGAGATTGGAGACCCTTTGGGAAGTGAGCTGGGGCCAGGACTGGGGGCTGGCGATGAAGGATCGTTTCAAGGTGACGTACGAGGAGGGCAAGCCATCCGGCAAGATCGGGGGCTATAAATACGAGGCGATCAAGCTGGACCACGGCACCAGCGGCTCGAGCGGCTATCGGATCAATGTTGGCGCCAAGATCCTGGCCTACTCGGGCGATACCGAGGCGACGGCGCCGCTTGACAAGCTGGTGAAAGGCGCGGACGTTGCCATCGTCGAGGCCACCGGCCCCGGAGATGTCTACAGCCATATGAGCTGGGAGTCTGCCACCGACCTCAAGGCTCGCCACCCGAAAACGCGGTTTATGTTCAACCACCTGTATTCGGGCACCGTCGAGGGGGCGGTGGGCGACCTCGAGGTGGTCGAGGTCTGAGCCCACGGACGGTCGCCGGAACCGTTGTGGGGGTCATCGCAGGCGCCATCGTTTTTGGCTTGTTCGTAGGCCTCGGCCTCACGCTCCTGAATCGAGTGGCGAGCCCGTTGCCGGTCATCATCCTTGCCATCGCCGGCGCATACGCGGGCTGGCTCGTCGGAGTCATCGCCTTTGGCTCGGTGCGCGGCGGCCCCAACCAGCAAGAAGCGGAGCCGGACAAGCGCAAATGAGCCCAGATGTGGTGAGCACGCGTCCGCTCCTGGATAAGCTGGGCGTGAAGGCTGGCGCCAAGGTGGCAATCGTCAATCTCGACGACGACAGCTTCATCGCCGTGCTTCGCACGCGCACCACAGATATCGTCAAGGGCAAGCCCTCGAGCCCAGCCGACCTGGTGTTCTTTGGCGCCGATTCGCCCCAAGACTTGCGGCGGATCAAAGCGATGAAGGCCTGGATCGAGCCGATTGGGGCGATCTGGGTGGTCAGGACAAAAGGAGCTGGCGCCGTGCTCCGCGACACAGATGTCATCACTGCAGGCCTCGCCGCGGGCCTTGTTGACAACAAGATCGCTAGCTTCTCGGAGACGCAGGGTGCGATGCGGCTGGTGTTTCGGTTGCGCGATCGACCGCGCGCGGCGCGACAGGAACCGGCCGGCGTCGCGCGCAAGCGCTCATCCGCAACATCCCCCACGCATGGGTCCAGTTGAC
>DATCPU010000514.1:0-1873 GCA_036569925.1 Candidatus Dormiibacterota bacterium | reverse complement strand
GCTACGGGCCGGCCACTGTCACGCGCGCCGGTTCGGCCCTACGACATAGTCGATACCAGCTCGTGACGACCTTGGCCCTGAGGGCCGGGCTGTTGGTGACCGGCACCGCGGAGCTCGAGAGCGGCTGGCTGCTGGCGCGTGACGGCGTGATCGTGGAGATCGGATCGGGCACGCCTCCGGCAGCCGACCAAAAGCTCGACCTGCCCAACTGTGTCGCCATGCCGGGCCTTGTCAACGCGCACGACCACATGTACCAGTGGGCGACCCGCGGCTACGAGCCCGACGGCACGCTGTTCGAGTGGCTGCGCGCCCTGTATCCGGTTTGGGCGCGTATCGATGCCGACATCGTCCGCGCTGCCGCCAGGGCGGCGATGGCGAAGCTGCTACTTTCAGGTTGCACCCTGTCGACCGACCACCACTACGTGTTTCCGGCGGGCGCGAGCGGGATCTTCGAGACGCTTGTCAGCTCCGCTTCGGAGCTTGGATTGCGATTTCATCCTTGCCGGGGGTCGATGTCACTAGGCCAGTCGAAGGGTGGTTTGCCGCCGGACAGCGTGGTGGAGGACGAGGACCACATCCTTGCCGACACCGAGGCGATGATCAAGCGCTTTCACGATGCCGACGCCGGCTCGATGTGCCGCGTCGTGGTGGCGCCTTGCTCACCGTTCTCGGTGACGCCGCAGCTGATGCGCGACTCCGCCGCGCTAGCTCGTAAGCACGGGGTCCGCCTACACACGCACGTGGCGGAGACGCTGGACGAGGAGAAGTTTTGCGTCGAGCGTTTCGGACGCAGGCCGGTGGAGCTGATGGAAGACCTCGGCTGGTCAGGTGACGACGTCTGGTACGCGCACGGGATTCACCTCAGCGATGCCGAGGTCGATCGCGTCGCGGAATCAAAGACCGGCATTACCCACTGCCCATCGAGCAACATGCGCCTTGGTGCGGGCGCGTGCCGAGTCGAGGACCTGGTGAAGGCCGGCGCTCGCGTCGGTCTGGGCGTCGATGGATCCGCGAGCAACGAGGATGCCAACCTCGCGATGGAGGTGCACCAGGCGGTTTACCTGGCCCGGGCGCGAGCCGCGATGAGTGGCCGAGCCGACGCCCCCACCGCACTCGACACGCGCGCGGCGTGGAGGCTGGCGACGGCCGGAGGCGCCGCCTGCCTTGGGCGCGATGACTGTGGCACGCTCGAGGTCGGCAAATGCGCCGACGTCACTGCTTTCCGGGTGGACGACCTGGGGCATGCAGGGGTTCGCGATCCGCTGGCGGGCCTGGCGCTCGCGCCACCGGCGCGTGCTGAGGCTGCGGTGGTGAATGGCAAGGTGGTGGTTCGCGAGGGCAGGCTGCTGACCGCCGACGAGGACGAGATAGCGCGCGAGATCAGCGCGGCGGCGCGTCGCCTCGCGACGGCGTAACCAGGCGCCCAATGGGCGTCTCCGCCGGCTTGCCGTCGGCAAACACAGTCTCCCCACGTACCAGCGTGCGCACGGTGCGGCCACGGATGGGCTGACCCTCGTGCGCGCTGAATGGATTTCGGTAGAGGAGGTCATCTTTCTGGACGACGCCCTCGTATGAGAGATCGACCAGCCACAGGTCCGCGTCGCACGCGGTGGCGATCATGCCCTTGCCTTCCAGGCCGAAGCGGCGAGCGATGTTGCTCGACGTCATCGCTGCCACGGCACCGAGCTCGAGTCGGTTTTGGCCAAGCAGCAGCTGGCGCGTCGTCTGGCAGCCGGAGATGCCGCCCCAGATTCTCGAGAAGTCGCTCCCCTGTTTCAGGTCGAGCGTGCTGGGCGAATGGTCCGAGACAACGATGGCCGCCGACCAGAGGGCCTCGCGATCAGTGGCCGTCCGGAACGGCGGGGCACACTTG
>DATCPU010000513.1:0-4840 GCA_036569925.1 Candidatus Dormiibacterota bacterium | reverse complement strand
AGTGGTGCTGGTTGAGGGCACGAGCGACCGGCACGCCGTCGAGACGCTTGCCCGCCGTCGTGGCCGTGACCTCGAAGCCGAGGGCATCGCCATCGTGCCGATGGGCGGCGCCACGAACATCCGGCGCTTCCTTGATGTGTACGGCCCGCGAGGCTTCGACACACGACTGGCCGGCCTGTACGACGCCGGTGAGGAGGACGACTTCAAACGCGCCCTCGAACGTGAGGGCTTTGGTCGAGACCTCACACGCGCCGACCTGGAGCAGCTCGGTTTCTATGCGTGCCAGGCCGACCTGGAGGAGGAGCTCATCCGCGCGCTGGGCACGGCCGCGGTTGAAGGGGTGATCGAAGCCCAAGACGAGCTGGCCTCGCTGCGCTCGCTTCAGAACCAGCCTGCGTGGCGTGGACGCAACGTCGAGGAGCAGCTCAGACGCTTCTTCGGCAGCAAGGGAAGCCGGAAGAGCAGATTTGGAGCCTTGCTGGTCGAGGCCATGGATCTGTCACAGGTGCCTCGGCCCCTCGACCGCGTCCTTGCCCACCTGTGACCTCCTGAAGGCGCGACGTAGGCCGTCACCCTGACCAGGTCGAGGGTCAGGCGACAGTCAGGACTACATTGCCAACCTTCTGCTGCGTCTCGACGTACCTGGTGGCTTCGATCACGTCCTCCAGCGGGTAGCACCGATCGATGACCGGGCGGTACTCTCCGGCCTCGACCAGCTCCTTGAGGAACAGGACGTCCTGCTTTGGAATTCGAGGCGGCAGCTGGAACACCACCCTTTTGGCCCCCTTCCGCGCGGGCATCACCGCCAACACAATGTTGATGGCCCCGTCCGTCGGCAGATAGATGCCGCCCGGCTTCAGCGAGTCGCGACACCGCTTGAATGAGTGCTTGCCAACCGCATCGAAGATGACGTCATAGGTCTCGCCGTTCTTGGTGAAGTCTTCATGCATGTAGTCGATCACCCGGTCGGCGCCCAGGGATCGCACGAGCTCTAGGTTCTTGGTGCCGCACACCGCGGTGATGTCAGCGCCGAAATGCCTGGCCAGCTGCACCCCTGCGGTGCCGATGGCGCCGGATGCGCCGTAGATGAGGATGCTGCGCCCTTTGTGCAGGTCTGCCTCTTTCAAGCACATCAGCGCATTGAGTGCGCCGTCGCAGATGGGCGCAGCCTCCTCGAAGCTCAAGCCGGCCGGCATGTGGGCGATCCGGGCGCTCGCACGCACGCACATGAACTCGGCATATGCGCCGAACCTGAGACTGGTGCTGCCGAACACGCGGTCTCGTGGCGCGAACTCGGTAACCGTCGCGCCAACTGCTTCCACCTCGCCCGCAAACTCGCTGCCAAGGATGGGTTGCCGCGGGCGGCGCAAGCCTGACACCAGCCTACTGAGAAACATCGCCGCTGGACCGTTGGATCGGTTGGCTTCACGAATGTGGACGTCCGATCGATTCACGGTCGTGGCGTGGACCTTGACCAGGACTTCATCCGCTTTGGGGGTCGGCTTCGCGACATCTTCCAGCCGCAGAACATCGGGTGGCCCGTACCTGTCAAAGACAACAGCTCTCATTGCTTCGCGCTCCCGTTTATCGTCAAAACGACGTTGCCCGTCTTCTGTTGGGTCTCGACATATCGGGTCGCCTCAACGATCTGCTCCAGCGGGTAGCTCCGGTCAATGACCGCCCTGAACTTGCCGGCCTCGATGGCCTTCTTGATGAAGAGGACGTTCTTCTGTGTGTAGTGGGGCGGTACCGGGAAGAGCGCTTTCCTGTCTCCGATGCGTGAAGTCCACAGCGCGAGAAAGAAATTCCGGAACCCGTCGGTCGCGACGTAGACGCCGCCCGGCTTGAGTGAGCGCTTGCTCAGCTTGAACGAGTGCTTGCCGACCGCGTCGAAGATGACGTCATAGGTCTCACCGTTCTTGGTGAAATCCTCTTGGGTGTAGTCAATGACCCTGTCGGCTCCGAGCGATTTCACCAGCTCGACATTCTTCGTGTTGCACACCGCGGTGACGTCGGCTTCGAAGTACTTGGCGAGCTGCACACCCGCGGTTCCGATCGCTCCCGACGCTCCGTAGATGAGCATCTTCTGACCCTTGTGGACGCGCGCCGCCTCCAGGCACATCAGGGCAAGGACGGCTCCGTCGGTCACCGACGCCGCCTCTTCAAACGTCATGCCGGCGGGCATGAGCGCCAGCGCGCCGCTCTCGCGGATCGCGATGTACTCCGCATGCGTACCAGATCGAAACGAGCTGGTGCTGCCAAAGACGTGGTCGCCGACGGCGAACCTGGTGACCGCCGAGCCGACCGCCTCGATCTCCCCAGCCAGCTCCGTGCCGAGGATGCGCTGCTTTGGCCGGCGGAGGCCGAAAAACAGCCTGATCAGGGCAGGTTTGGCCGAACGAACGCCACCGTCGGTGCGGGTGACTGTCGAGGCGTGGATCTTCACCAGCACCTCGTCGTCTGTGGGGATCGGCTGCGCTACCTCTTCGATTCGTTGAACCTCCGGCGGGCCGTACGCGTCGTAGACAGCTGCTTTCATCGGTTGCCCTTTCCCTTTTCGGGTGCCTGTGGGTGCCGAATCGGCCCGCCCTGTTTCCACATGCGTCCGGCTCGGAACAGCTCTGCCGGCTTGCCGCCATTCGAACCGGGCCGGGCTCGGCGCCCGGTTGGGATAACCCAGCCACTCTCCGAGACCACCTGGCGCCTGAAATTGGCGCCATCGAGGTGGACGCCCCAGACCGCCTCGTAAACCGCTCGGAGCTCGGCCACCGTGAACGTCGGCCCGACAAACGCGGTAGCGATGCCGGTCTGCTCCAGGTCGACCCGAACTCTCTCCACCGCGTCGCGCACGATGCGAGCGTGGTCGAAGGCCAGGTCGATCTTGCCGCTGAGCGCATCAGACACGGGGACAAGGGCGGCCGCTGCGGCATCCGTGCCGGCGACGACAGCGCCCACATCGCGGAGCACCGCGAGGTAAGAGATCGTGACGACGTTCATTCGGGGGTCACGCCCGGGATCGCCGTATGCCCCGAACTGCTTCAGCAGGCTCGCGCTGTCGACGCCCGTCTCCTCGGCAAGCTCTCGCTTGGCTGCCTCGTCCAGAGTTTCGGTGGGTCGCTTGAAGCCGCCGGGGATTGCCCATTTGCCGGCGAACGGAGCGACGCCGCGCCGCACGAGCAAGACATGCAAGCGGCCCCTGGACATGGTCAGGATCACCATGTCCACCGTGACTGCGAACGCCGGGAACTGCGAGGGGTCGTAGTTGGCCGGTACCCCTGGGTCGGTGGTTTTGGTCGTCACGACCAATACCCTATCACGAAGTTATAGTCTTGTCGACCAGAACCCAGAGCTTCTTTGAAGCTTACGGCAGCGCCCTAGCGGCTCATGACCCGACTACATCGAAGTCGGAACAGCTCCCCCTGAGGAGTTGGGATCAGCGTCGGTAGCCGACTGCTGTTGCAGCCACGCCGTCCCGCAGTCTCGTGCCTCCAGCGGGCTGCCGTGATCGTGCTCGCACTCCCAAGAAGGTGCTTCATGGGTGTCGGCCTCATAGGCTTGGGCTCGATACACCAAGGTGGGCAGCGGCCTCCCCTTTGGAGGTCCCTTGATGGCAATCACC
The DNA here is from genome assembly GCA_036569925.1 of Candidatus Dormiibacterota bacterium. Classification (GTDB taxonomy): domain Bacteria; phylum Chloroflexota; class Dormibacteria; order Dormibacterales; family Dormibacteraceae; genus Palsa-872. Next base: position 1,221 of record DATCPU010000513.1, on the reverse strand, counting down.
CGCATTCGCATGACTCAACCGTAAAAGCAGAACGGTGGGTCTGTCCTCCTACCTTTGAGGTATTCGGCCTGTGGAAAACCGATGAAGCCCCCGGAGTCGAACAAAAGTGCGTAAGCCTGAGATCAAGGTGACAATGGGAGCCTGATGACGACGCACCCCCGTTCTCTTGCCGAGTCGCTGCTCCGTGCGTACAAACTAGCCCACCAACGGTTGTTGAAGGCCTCAGAAGACTTGTCCGACACGCAATTCGCGCGGAGCGTCGGTCCAAGCGTTCACTCGGCCGCCTGGCAGCTTTGGCACGCGGCTCGGTGGGACGATGTATTCGCGTCCTATTTTCACAAGGCTCTCGACACGGAGCCTCGTTCCCAGGTGTGGGAGAGAGAGTCGCTGGCCGATAAGTGGGCCCTGGCTACCGGCTCGATGGGACGGCGCGACACCGGAACCGAGATGTCGGACGAGGCTGCCGAAGCGATGCTTCTCCCGGTGCAAAACGAGGTGGTCGACTACGCAAAGCGCGCCTTCGCCTACGCCGAACAGGCGATCGCCCTGATTTCGGATGATCAGCTGCTGGCGGCTCCAAAGATCGATCCTGAGGGCGACACGAAACTTGACAACCTGCTCATCTACCTGGAGCACCTGAGCCGTCATCTTGGAGTGATGGAGTCGATTCGCGGGCTTCAGGAGTCAACAAAGTAGCCCCGGCGGGATTCGAACCCGCGATCTCAGCCTAGCCGGGCGCGCGCAGGGCGCATTTTTCAAGACCTCTCTCAAGGTGGAGTTAGGGAGGGCCCGCGGTGGGCTCTGCGCACAGCCATTCGGGCACAGATCGTCGTGTTTTTTTAAGTTGCTGCGCCATTAGGGCGTTTTTGGTGCAGTTGGAATGCGTGGAGTCGGGTGCAGGCATCGACGGGCTGGGAAGACGGCGTCATTGGATGTCTGGCAGTCGTTGGAAAAGGAGCGTCCGGAGTGATGGATTGCGGGGATGACATTTGCTTCGAAAATAGATCCTGTTAACGACCTTTTTGTATTGATTTTGAATACGAATCAAGTAAAATACGAACATGCGTTCTGCATTGGATTTCGGGCAGCACTCAAGGCCTGATCAGACTCCGTTTCAAGATATGCATCAGGCCCTCCAGCGCTTGCGCGAGGAGGACCTCCACGCGCTGCCGGCATCCGAGATGGGCCCGGATATGGAAGAGCTGCGCCGGCTGATCAACG
>DATCPU010000512.1:0-8414 GCA_036569925.1 Candidatus Dormiibacterota bacterium | reverse complement strand
GCCCCTGGGAGAACATGCTGTACGCCGCTCGCCTCTACGGCGGCGGCGCCGGCGGCACGCGCCAGAAGGTGACCGAGCTGCTGGATCGCCTGGGCCTTCCGATGGACACCGTGGATCAGCCGATGAAGGCCCTATCACGCGGACAGCAGCAGAAAGTTGCGATTGCGCGCAGCTTCCTGACCGCACCGTCGCTGCTGCTCATGGACGAGCCGACGACCGGCCTGGATCCGCGATCGAAGAAAGAGGTTCAGGCTCTGCTGCAGATCCTCAGGGCAGAGCACGAGATAACGGTTCTGCTCTGCACCCACGACATGGATGAGGCGGCTGCGCTCTGCGACCGGGTGCTGATGATGGACGAGGGCCGCGTTCTCGCTGACGGCAGCCCTGAGGAGCTCGGCCGAAAGTACGCAACTGAAAAGGGTCCAGCCAGCCTGGACGACGTCTTCATGCAGCTGAGCGGCAAGCAGTTCGCGAAAGAGGAAGAGGGGGAGCCGGAATGAGCGTTGGCACTCGTCACGTCGAGCTGAACGCGCTGTACGGCTTCGCCGAAAGGCAGCTTCACGTCGTCAAGCGCTACTGGGTGTGGGAGGTCGTGTGGCTTTTCTACAGCCTGGTCAGCGTGCTGTCGATCGGCTTCCTTGCGTCCGGCCTCGGAACTCTTGGCGGCGGGTCGTTCGACCTGCACAAGGCGCAGCTCTACCTGCTGATTGGGGCCCTGCTTTGGGGTTACCTCTCACTGGTCTTCATGGAGGCGGCCTACGCCATCGCTTGGGAGCGATGGGAGGGCACGATCGAATACACGTTCATGGCCCCGATCAAGCGCATCACGCACCTCTTCGGCATCTGCCTCTTCGCCATCGCCTACGGCCTGGCGCGGACCTTCGTCGTGCTGCTCATCGCCATAGCGATGTTCAACCTCGACTTCTCGCACGCCGACATCCCGGCGGCCCTCGCAGTCCTTGCTGCCTCGACCATCCCGCTTATCGGCCTGGCCATCTTCACCTCGGTCCTGCCCCTGCTCTCCCCGCAGAAGGGGGAGCAGATGTCGGTTGCCGTCCAGGGCTTCCTGCTCCTGGTGTCGGGCGTCTACTACCCGCTCACGGTGCTGCCGCTCCCAATGCAGCTGGCCGGCGCCGCGTCCCCACTCACCTATGCGCTGCAGGGGATCCGGGACAGCCTGCTGGAGGGCAAGAGCCTCCAGGCCGAAGTCCCGAACATCGCCATCCTTCTCGTGATGGGAGCAGTGATGATCCCGGCCAGCTTGTGGGTGTTTTCGTGGGCCGAAAACCGAGCCAAAAGACTCGGATTGCTCAAGCGAAGTGGGTAAAGAAGCGTTAGGAACTCGTTAATTTAGATCCAAACTAATGTTCGGGACTATCACATTTTAGCCCCGGATCTTGAGCTCCTACGCGGTCGTAGCACTACATGTTGTGGTCAGAGGGGTCGGAGCTTGGCGACCGGCCCAACATGTAGTGGTGAAGCTATTGACACGCCCAGTACCACTTGATACGGTTCGCGGCGAATCGCGGTGATCAGTGGGGAGAAGTGGTGAACTTAGCAACATGGCAGCATACGTCGCACCTTACGTCCAAGTACAACACGCAATACATCTCCTCTACGCCACTTCTCCCCGCAGCCGCGATGGCGCCAAACACGACCGGGATTCTTCCACACCTGGTCGGGGTCTGAATGGTCAGCGGCACACAACGGTCCATGGCCCAGGGCAGGCGTAGCCTGGGGCTCTCAGCGACCTTCGCTAGAGACCTATGGCAACGAGCTACGGCGATGAATCACCGTTTCGACAAGCTCGGGAACGAGATGCCGCTCGAATTGCACGGTTGTGGCTGCGGGCTATGCGCGCGGCAGCAGCGGGCGCTCCGCCAGTTTTGGGAGGCCTGATGAGTGTTCACGGGGACCTACCGAGTTCGAGTGGACGAGAAGGGCAGGCTGGCCATCCCGGCCGCCTTCCGCAAGCAGCTTCCGGAAGGGAGTTTCGTGTCGCTCGGCCTGGATGCCGTTCTGGCGATCTACCCGCCGGACCTGTGGGCGTCCCTGGCCGAGAGCCTGCTCAGCCCGCTGCAGGGTCCCGACCAGCGGGCCCTGGCGCGGACGCTGTACTCGCTGTCGGAACCTTTCGAGCCGGACGGCCAGGGGCGGATCATCCTGCGTCCGGAGCAGCGCAAATTGGCGGAGATCGGCTCCCCATCGTCGGTGGTGGTGATCGGGAGCGGGTCTCGGGTGGAAATCTGGCAAGAGGCCCGATGGGACAACTACAGCGCCGACGCGCAAGGACGCTTTACCGAATCCGCTGACAGGGTGAACTCAGCTCGCTGAGCCCGCACCAACCCGCACTTTCACAAGAGGTAATAGAGCTGCTACAGCCCCGAGAGGGCGCGGTCGCGATCGACTGCACGCTCGGGGGGGCGGGTCACGCCCGCCAGATCCTGGAGAGGATCACCCCAGGCGGCCGCCTGCTCGGAATCGACCGCGATTCCGAAGCGGTCAAAGCCGGCCTGGTGTCACTGGCCCGGTTCGGGCCATCGGTCGTGGTCGTACAGGGACGCTTCAGCGACCTTGGCGCGATCGCGACGGCGACCGGCTTCAACGAAGCCGACCTGATCCTCTTCGACTTCGGAATCTCCAGCACCCAGCTCGACGCTCCCGAACGCGGTTTCAGCTTTCGCGGCGAGGGACCGCTTGACATGCGGATGGATGTAACAACCGAGCTCACGGCCGAACGGATCGTCAACACGTTCGAGCCCTCTGAGATTGAACGCATGCTTCGGAGCTACGGCGAAGAGCGGTGGGCGCGCAGGATCGTGCAATTCATAGTGCGGCGCCGCCCGCTCCGCACCACCAGCGACCTCGCCCAGGCGGTGGAGGCCGCGATCCCGAGGAAGGCCTGGCCCCGCGACATCAATGTCGCAACCAGGACGTTTCAGGGACTGAGGATTGCCGTCAACGACGAGCTCGACGAGATAGAAGCAGGACTGAAAGCAGCTCTTATGACACTTAAACCCGGTGGTCGTATGGCGACGATTAGCTTCCATTCACTGGAAGACCGTTTGGTGAAGTCATTCTTCAACGTCGAGTCCAAGGACTGTATCTGCCCACCCCAGCAGCCAGTCTGTACCTGCGGCCACCGGGCAACCCTTCGCATCGTTACACGCCGCCCCGTCCGCCCTTCCGACGAGGAGGTGGCGGCTAACCCCCGAGCTCGATCGGCGAAGTTGAGGGTGGCCGAGAAACTCTAGCCAGCGTTTTCCCCCCTTCCACAAGTCCTGGTGGCCGGCCACCCCTCCGGTCACCAGGCACCACACGTTTCACCAATCGTCCTAGACAACGTCCATGCAAAAGATGAGGCACACGTTTTGATATCGACCCGAATACTGGAGCGGCGCCGATTGGGCACCGCCGGCGTGCAGCACGTGCCCGCCCGGCGTCGCCGGCGCACGCGCGGTTTCGTTCAGGTGGCGAGCAGCGCGACGGTGCAGCGCTTGCACCTGAATGCGTTCGGCCACGCCTACCTTGGCCTTGGCGCGGTGCTGATCTGCGGGCTGTTCTACCTCGCTCTGGCGGCGCAGATCACTGCGTCGTCATATCAGATTGCGAGGCTGCAGGACCAGCAGCGCCAGCTGCTGGCGGCTCAGGACCAGCTGCGCTATCAGGAGGTCACACAGCATGCCCCCGCGTCGGTTCAGCAATCCGCAACTCACAGCGGAATGGTGCGGACGTCGCCCACCAGGTTTGTGAACACCCAGGAGGTGGCGATCGACCTGTCCGCGCCGATCGGTGCGGCCCCATCTGATTCGACCCCGTTGTGGCAGCGGATGATGGCCGCGGTCGTCGATAAGGTCGTGGGCGCCCAAAACGTCATGGCTGCCGGCCGCTGATGGCGGCAGGGGTCTTCGGTTTCAGACCCCCCGGACGCCTCGAGCGCGCCACGTCGACCCGGCTGCGCATTCTCTGCATGCTCGGCGTCGCCCTCATTCTCTCCGGCGTGGTGTGGTCGCGCCTCGCCTACTGGCAGGTGCTGCGCCACGGGCAGCTCTCGCAGCAGGCCGCGGCGCAATACCGCGAGCTCGTCGAGCTGCCGGCCACCCGCGGAGCGATCTACGACCGCAACATGGTTCAGCTGGTCGTCAACACGACCGTGTACTCCGCGTTCGTTTCGCCCGACCAGATTCCGGCCGCGCAACGCGATTACGTGGCGGGCGCTCTCTCCTCAGTGCTCGGGGTCAAACGGAGCTCAGTCATGGACATCCTTTCGTCCACCCGCAAGTTCGCCTACATCCTGCGGCGGTTCTCCAAGGCCAAAGCTGACCGATTGACCGCCATGAAGCTGCCGGGCGTCGGGCTGGAACCGGAGCAGCAGCGCTCCTACCTGCCGGGCATCGCAGCGAATCTGTCGCTGGCGGCGAACCTGCTTGGCTTTGTCACCTACGACGGCCAGGGCCAGTACGGCCTGGAGGCCGATTACCAGAAAGTGCTTGCCGGTACGCCCGGGTACATTTCCAGCTACCGCGACCTCGCCAATCGCGAGATCGTCCTCGGCACCCATGTGCACCAGGACCCGGTGCCTGGCGCCGCCCTGGTGACCTCTCTCGACGCCAACATCCAGTACCAGGCCGAGCAGGCCCTGGCCGAAGGCGTCAAGAGGGCAAAGGGCGAAAGCGGCAGCGTGCTGGTCATGGATCCCAAGACCGGCGGCATCGTCGCATGGGCCGACTACCCCAGCTACAACGCCAACAGCTTCACCAACACGCCCACTGCGCTCTTCAAAGACAACGTGCTGGGCTACACGTATGAGCCGGGGTCCGTGATGAAGGTGGTAACGCTGGCGGGGGCGATCGACGCCGGCAAGATCAAGCCGAACACCATCATTGACGACCCCGGCGCGCTGTACATCGGCGGTTACCGGATCGCGGACTGGGACGGCGCCAACCACGGGAAGATCAACTACACGTATGTTCTCGAGCACTCGCTCAACGTCGGTGCCATGAAGGCCATGCTCGCCGAAGGCCACGCGTCCTTCTATAAGTACCTGCAGAGCTTCGGTCTGACCCAGCCGAGCGGGGTTGACGTCGCCGGCGAGAACTTCGTGCCGCTGCCGAGCGCAGGCAAGCTGGCCGACTCCCAGTACGCGACCACAGCATTCGGCCAGGGCATCGACGTCAACATGGTGCAGATGCTGTCGGCGATCAACGTGATCGCCAATGGCGGCAAGTACGCCCCTCCGCATGTTGTCGAGCGGATCGGCAACAAGATCAACCCGGTGATGCTCGCGCCTCAGCACCAGGTCGTGAGCGCTGCCACCGCCAAGAAGGTGACCGCGATGATGGAGGCGGTCGTCCAGAACGGCTCGGGCTTTACCTCACGCGTGCCGGGCTTCGAGCTCAACCAGGCCGGCAAGACGGGCACGTCGCAGATACCGGTCAACGGCAAGTACACCCTGAACGTGTGGGCGTCATTCGTGGGCTTCCTGCCCGCGAACCACCCTCGGTTCACGATGATCGTCGTCGTCAGGAAGCCGCACGCTCCCGGCAGCAATCTCGACTGGACGCTCAACGACGGCTACATCACGGCGGCGCCGATCTGGCAGAAGATCGCGCAGGCCATCGTCAACGACTGGCACATAGCCCCAAGCCATTCGTAACGCCCGGGCCGGGCCGCGTGCCGACTTAGAGGCACCGGCCGTTACAGACTTAGACAGATGAGGTTCACCCTCCTCGAGATCCTCGGGGCCACAGATGGCGGGCAGATTGGCGGCACCTTTGTCGGCAACGCATTCGAGACGTTTCATACCGACTCGCGTGAGGTCGTGGAGGGCGGCGTGTTCTTCGCGCTCAAGGGAGCGGAGATGGATGGCCACGATTTCGTGCCGGATGCGATCGCGCATGGCGCCGGCCTGCTCATCGTGGAGCGGCGCATGGAATCGGTCCCGGGCGTCGGTCAGGTGCTGGTGGCCAACACGTGGGATGCCCTCAATGCGCTGGCGCGTTTCGCTGCTGACCGAGTACACCCATTGGTGGTCGCCATCACCGGCAGCAACGGCAAGACCTCGACCAAGGAGCTGGTGTCCGCGGCGCTTGGTCGCCGGTACAACGTCCTGCACACTTCGGGCAACCTCAATACCGAGACTGGCGTGCCTCTCACAATGCTTCGGCTCGAGCCCGAGCACACGGCCCTCGTGCTCGAGATGGGGATGCAGCGGCCTGGCGACATCGGCCGCCTGGTGGCCGTGGCGCAACCTTCCATCGGCATCATCACCAACATCGGCATCGTGCACATTGAGTTCTTCAAGTCGCAAGACGAGCTGGCTGCGAGCAAAGGCGAGCTGGTCAAAGGCTTGCCGGAATCGGGGCTGGCGGTCCTGAACGCCGACGACAAGTATTTCGATGAGCTGTCGGGCATGACGCCGGCCGGTGTCAAGAGCTTTGGCTTTGCGAAAGGCGACTATCGTGCCGAGGGCTACACGGCTGTCGCCGAAGGCGGATCGACGTTCTCGGTGCGAGGCACCGAGGTGCGCCTCGGGCTGGAGGGCCGTCACCAAGCGCTGAATGCGGTGGCGGCGCTGGCGGCCGCCGATTTCGCGGGCGTGCCGCTCGAGGTGGGGGCGCAGGCGCTATCGGAGGTAAGGGTCGAGCACCGGCTGCAGGAGATCGAAGCGCCGGCCGGCTTCATCGTGGTCGATGACGCCTACAACGCCAGCCCCGAATCCATGCTCGCCGCCTTTGCTGCGGTGGGCGACCGGCCGAGGACTGGCAGGCTGCTGGCGGTGCTGGGCGAGATGCGCGAGCTGGGCGGCCTTGCAGAGGAATCGCACCGCGTCGTCGGCCTGCACGCCGCGAAGGTGTTCGATGCCCTCTGCGTCATCGATGGCGAGCTGGCGCGGACACTCGCCGAAGCCGCCGGCGCCGAGATCGTCCCCAACCTGGCCGAGGCCGTGTTGTGGGTGAGGCGCAACGCGGTCGAGGGCGACCGCGTGCTGATCAAGGGTTCGCATGGCATCCGCCTCGACGAAGTCGTCAAAGAGCTGACTCGTTGAGCATCTTCTCGGCGATCACGTTCGTGGTCGCGTTGGTGCTGTCGGGACTCCTCTATCCGGTGCTGATCCGCGCGCTGCGCCGGTGGAAGTCCGGCCAGGTCATTCAGACGGAGCTGCCCGACAGCCATCAGAAGAAGGCAGGAACACCGACGGGCGGAGGCATCCTTTTCGTTGCGCTCGGCATCGTCGCCGGCGTCCTGGCGACGATCGCGGGTCACGCCGGAGCGCTGCCTGCGGTGGCCGGGCTCATCGCCGGGGGGCTGATCGGTTTCGCCGACGACAGGAGCAAGCTGCAGGTCGGCACGCGCGGGATTCCGGCGCGCCTCAAATTTCCGATCCAGATCCTGCTGGCGATCCCGGTCGCCTGGCTGGCGACGGTGCAGGGCGCCTCGCATCAGCTTTTCCTGCCGGCGACTCCGTGGGTGATCCTTCCACTGGCGATCCTCGGGATCGTCGGCACCGCGAACGCCGTCAATCTCACCGATGGCATGGATGGCCTGGCGGGTGGCCTTTCCATGATTGCATTCGCGGCCATCGTGCTGCTTCTGCCGGGCGCGGTCGCGGGCGAGAAAGCCGTGGCGATGACGCTGTGCGGAGTGCTCGCCGGCTTCCTGATTTTCAACCGCTACCCCGCGCGGGTGTTCATGGGCGACACCGGCTCATTGGCGATCGGCTTCGCGCTGGCAGCCATGGCGATCCAACAGGGAATGCTCCTGCTGCTGCCAATCGTGGGCATGGTGTTTGTGCTTGAGACGCTGTCTGTCATCATTCAGGTGGCTTATTTCAAAGCCAGCGGCGGACGTCGAGTTTTCAAGATGACCCCGATCCACTACACGTTCCACCACCAGGGTTGGTCTGAGAATCGCATCGCGCTCTCCTTCTGGGGCGTGGGGCTTGTCTCGGCGCTGGCCGCGGCCGGGGTGGCACGGCTGGCCTCGTGACGGCCCTGGTGGTCGGCGCGGCCCGCAGCGGTATCGCGCTCGCCAACCATCTCTCCGCCCATGGCGAGCGAGTCAGGCTGACCGACCGCAGGCCGGAGTCGGAGCTTGCGGACACGATCGCCCAGCTGCCCGCGGGTGTCGATCTGCGGGTGGGCGGCTACGACGAGGGCGTCCTCGATGGGGTCGATGCGGTGTACGCGAGCCCGGGAGTGCCCTGGGACTCGGAGCTCTTGAACCGGGCTCGCGAGCGCGGCCTCCCCGTGTCGAGCGAGATCGACCTCTTCCTGCGCCTGTGCCCCGGCACCGTTGTGGGCATCACGGGCACCAACGGCAAGACGACCACCACCGCGCTGACCGGCGAGGTTCTGTCTGCGGGCGACCGGCCCGTCCTCGTGGGCGGCAATATCGGCGACACGGTGCTCGAC
>DATCPU010000511.1:0-3228 GCA_036569925.1 Candidatus Dormiibacterota bacterium | reverse complement strand
CGCGCCGATGGTTGGCGAGCGCTGCGCAACGCGGCTGCCTTCGCCAAGGGCGAGGCGGCGGCGACGGCCGGGCTCTTGCTCAGCCGGCGGCTTGTACGCCGCGGTTCCATCGCGGCCGCCGACCGATTGCTGGATTGGCTGGAGTCCCACGTGACTGAGGACATGCGTGTTTCGCTCGCGCGGGCGCGCCTCCTCGAGTGGCGAAAGCGCGACCCGCTGGCAGCGCTGGTCGTGGTCGAGGGTGCGGGGCGGCGAATGCCAGACGAGGCGCAAATTCTCGAATCGCGGCTGGCGCGGTTGCGCCGTAAAGCAAGAAAGCGCCCCAGTGCGAACCTGCCCTTTTGGTCAGCTGATCTCTGAGAGCACCGTCTGCTGCAGCGTCTGGTCGAAAGCCGGGTCCGCAGTGGCGGGTAGGGCGAGGTCGGCGATGAACAGCTCAAGGCTGCCATCCCGAATGCTCTGCCCAAGCGCTTCGACCACCGCCGGGTCGAACTCGGTACCCGCCCCTTCGCTCACCCGATCGAAAGCCCTCAGCGCTTCCATCCTTTCACAGCCCCGACCCGCCGTCAACGCCTCGTACATCTCGGCCACCGCGATGATGCGGGCGCCCAAGGGAATTCTGTCGCCGGCCAGCCCGTCTGGCTTCCCTGCGCCATCCCACCGCTCGTGGTGGCCGCGTACATAGGTCAAGACATCGGAGGAAAACTTCGCACGCCGCAGGATCTTTTCGCCGGTTTCGGTGTGGCCGGGAGTCTCGAATCCCTGGCCCGCGGTCAGGGTCATGTGACCGACGTCATGGAGGAATGCCGCAGTCCGGAGGTCCTCGAGGCGCGTCACCGGCAAGGCCGAGCGACGGCCGACCGCCTCCGCGATGATCGCCACGCGGCTCGAATGGCCCCGCGTCAACGGGCTTCGATGGTCGACAGCGTGCGCGACCGCGACGACGACCTGCGGCCCGGCTTCGGCCAGCACCGCGAACAGGCTGACGTCGTCGAGCTCCAGCTCCGTGACAAGTTGCGGAAAAGTGCAGGCCCTGTCCTTGCCCTCCCTTTTCGCCAGGTATAGGGCCTGGTCGGCTGCGGCCACGAGCTCTGCCGCTGTCAAACCGTCGTCCGGGTATGTTGCCGCTCCGACACTGAAGGTCAGGTGGTTGCCGGGCGTTGTCGCAATTGAAGCTTCGTGAACAGCGTCCACGATGCGATGCGCCAGCTTCTGTGCGCCGACCGCTGCGGTGTCCGCGGCCATCACCACAAGCTCGTCTCCGCCGTACCGGGCCACCATGTCCTGGGTGCGCGCCACCGAGCGCACGATGCGGGCGCCCAGCTGCAGCACCAGATCCCCCTGCTGGTGGCCCACCTGGTCGTTGACCGACTTGAAATGGTCGAAGTCGACCAGCACGATCGAGAAGGTGGCGGCACGCCTGTCGGGGTGGGCGAAGGCCGCCGCCAGCCGCCGCCGGAACTCCCGAGCATTGGCAAGCCCGGTAAGTCCGTCGGTGGTCGCCTCCTGAGTGCTGCGGTGGTAGCGAAGGGCATTGGCGAGGGGAACCGCGGAGCTGCCTGACAGGGCCGCGACGGAGAAGAGGTCCTGGTTCGTGAAGCTGCCTTTTTCGCGCACCAGGCTGAGCAGGGCAGTCACGCCTTCACCTGATGCGATGGGGATGACCAACGCCCGCCGATCCGCTCCGTAGGAGGCTTCCCCAGTTCTGGCGGCCTGGGAGAGCCTCTCCTCGTCGAGGAACTCCGGAATCGCCCCCGGCACACCATCCGGCGCGCTTGCTCCCACCTCGAAGCCCTCGTGTGAAGCCAGAATCAGGCTGCCTCGGTCGGCCATCGTCATCTGGACGGCGTGGTCGACGATGAGCTTGAACACGTCTTTGATGTCGGTGTCACTGACCATGGTCACGCTGAGCTCGCGCAGGGAGTCCGCCTGCGCCGCCCGCTCGACTGCCTGACGCCGCTCCCGCTCCAGCTCCCGCGTCATGTAGCCGGTCGCCAGGGCGACGACCAGGAACAGGAAGACCTTCCCGATCGTGGCGTTCGGGTCGGTCGTGAAGTTGGCCGGCGTGAAGGAGCCGCCCACAAATAGATAGATGAAAGAGATGACGAACGCGGAGACGACGCAGGCCGCCGCGCCGAACCGGACGGCGTTGGTGATGACGGCAAGGAACAAAGCGAGAAAGAAAGGGCTCGAAAACCCGTCAGAGAGGTAGACCAATCCAGTGGCAAAGAAAATGTCGAGCGACATCGTGCTCAAGCTGAACTGCTTTCCAGGCTGGTATCCGCGCGCCAAAAGCACGTTCACGGCGACGTTCATGACCGCCCAGCCGGCCAGCAGGACGTCCACCGTGCCACGCGCCTCCGAGCTGGTCACAGTGGTGACGTTGTTCAACACCGCCAGCACGATCAGGAACAGCCAACGGAAGCTGACGGCGACCCTCTCGCCGACGCGGCGGCGGTCGGCGTCGAACTTGGCATCCATGGCGCGTGCGCGCACGTCCTGCCAGCGACGAGAGTCTGAGCGGGTTTCGACCTTGGGCGTCATGGGATCGATTTACGTGGCAAGAACGCCTTGCCGGTCACCTCAAATGGCAGAGCGACTGAAAACCGCCCCCAGTCCGTTATTCGAATACATGAGCCACATCCAGGGGTCCTATCGGTTTGAATAACGCTCACAAATGATGGCCGACCTCGTTCAAACACGCACTCCCACTCGGGATTCAGCACGTCCGCGGCCGTTCGGCTCGCGGCGCCGCCAGCGCGGCCAGTCCCTCGTCGAGTTCGCGATTTCGTCGCTGGTGCTCATCCTCCTGCTGATGGGCCTGCTCGACCTGTCGCGCGCTTTCTATTACTCCGTCAACATCCTGGGCGCTGCGCGCGAGGGCGCGAGACATGGCGCCTGGTTCGACACCGCGACCCGCACCAATAAGTACCTGGACGACGCGGACGTGATGCTCGCGGTCAAGCAAGCGATGGCCGGCTCGGGCTTCGACGGCCAGCCGGGACATCTGCCGCTCCCGACGCTGGTGACTTCAGCCGGCTGCCTGGTGGGAGCCGACGGGAACGCGATCAACAACAAGCCTTACTCGAGCGCAGCGGTGCCTGGGAGCACTGGGCAGGTCAACGTTTACATCTGCTACACGCAACCTGGGGGCGTCTTCAAGACAGGGACGCTGCCGGTAGCCCCGACCGATTCGAGTTACCGGCTGGGTGACATCAACGTGTCGAT
>DATCPU010000510.1:0-19630 GCA_036569925.1 Candidatus Dormiibacterota bacterium | reverse complement strand
GGGCGATCAGCGCCGTTGCCGCCACCGGCTCCAGCCGCCCCTCCCGCGCCAGCCTGCGGCCAAGGTCCGAGCCCGAGACGTAGCGCATCGCGATGTAAGGGATGCCCTCCTCTTCTCCCGCCGCGTAGATCGGCACCACGTTGGGGTGCTCGATCGAGGCAGCGATCTTCGACTCCTCGGCGAAGCGGCGGGCGAAGACCTCGTCGGTGGCCGCCTCCGGCGCGATCAGCTTCAGCGCTACGCGACGCTCAAGACCCGGCTCGATCGCCAGGTAGAGGACGCCCATGCCGCCACGCCCAAGGCTCCGCTCGATCCGGTAGCCGGCAAACTCGTCTCCCTCGGACAGCTCGATCCAACGCCCGCTCGGCTCCATCGCGGGACTGTAACCCGACTACCAGCGACGCTTGGCGCCGAACAGCTCCTGGGCATAGCCGGCAACCGAGACCGGCGACATGAACAGCTGGTAGGTGAGCAGGTAGCCGAGGAAGCCGAGCCGGTTCTGCCGAACGCGCAGACCGACCTCGTCGAATGACTTGCGGCTGAGGCGGAACATGATCAACGAGAGGGCGATGTTGAGCGGCAGGACCGCGAGCGTCATCGGCCCGACGATCGCGAAGTTGCCGGTGAGGGCGAGCAGGATCCCGATCGGGAAGGCGATCGAGTAGACGATGTCGACGTAGGGAAAGATGAAGTTGACCAGCACGGCATGGGCGTTGGCGCGGCCGCCGGTGAGCAGGGCACCGCCGTGCTCTCGCAATCCCTCGATCATCCCCCGCGCCCAGCGCCGCCGCTGACGGGCGAAGCCGCCGGCGGTATCAGGAGCGCCAGTAAAGGCGATGGCCGTGCGCTCGTAGCCGACCCGGCCGCCGTCGCGCATCATCGCCCAGGTGAGGACGATGTCCTCGCCGATCCGATCCGGCCAACCCCCCACCCGCGCAAGCGCACTGGTGCGATAGACGCTGAAGGCCCCCTGGGCGACCATCGTGCCCTGGAAGAGCCCCTGCTGGCGCTTGACCGAAGCGATGCCGAGGAAGTAGTCCCACTCCTGAGCGCGGGTGAGGAAGTTGTTGCGCGAGTTACGGACGAAGACCGCACCGGCAACCGCAACCGTGTCGGACGGAGAGATCAGCATGCGGGCGACGATCCGTTCGAGCGAGGCCGGCATCAGCAGGGTGTCGGCATCCACCGTTGCGACCAGTGGGGTCTCGATCCTCTTCAACGCCGCGGTCAGCGTCTGTGCCTTGCCACCGTGCTCGGTCTCGAGCACGGAAATGCGAGGGTCGCCCGCGGCACGCCGTTCGGCGAGCGGCACGGTGTGGTCGGTCGAGCCATCGTCAGCAACAAGGATGTGCAGCTCACCGGGATACTCCTGCTTGGCGACGTAGTCGATCGTCTCCTCGATCGCCTCCTCCTCTTCGAAGCAGGCGATGACGACGGTGAGCGCGGGGAACTCGAGATCGAAGCGCAGCGGCGGCGGCCGGTCGATCAGCAGCGAGGCGATCAGGTTCGCGTTGAGGTAGCCCGGCACGATCGCGATGCCGAAGATGACGGCCAGCGCCAGCGGCAGCGTGATCGAGCCGGCGAGATCTTCGATCCAGGGCAGCGCGAACCAGAACGAGAGCCCGGCCCAGGTAAGGGCAATGGCGACGACGAAAAAGAGCTTCAGGCGAAGTGCGATGTACAGCGGTCGCCGTTCCTGCGGCGTGCGCTCCAGTTCCCTCGGCGGCGATATCGCGTCATCCCTGTACATATCCGCTGACTGCATCGACGCTCACCGCCGCGGACCTTGAGCCCGGCGAAAAGCTTGCGGGCGGAACTGCAACGTCTCTTAACCCAACTACCGCGGGCCGGACCAGGTCTCGGGAATAGAATTGGTCATAGAGGTGGGTTGAAGCGCATCGCTGTCATAGGGCTGCTGCTTGCCACGGTGCTCTTCGGCGCCGCAATCGCCCGTGCGGAGCTTGCCGGCGAAGATGGCCTGTTCGTCAGCTTCGGCGGAGGGTTCGCTCCTCGCTCCCTGCCGCGCGACCGCGATGTGCCGGTCACCGTCAACCTCGATACCTCGATCAAAACCTCAGACGGGAAACAGCCGCCGCAGCTTCGCCGGATCTCGTTTGAGGTGAACCGATACGGCCGAATCTCCACCATCGGCCTGCCCGCCTGCAATCCCGGATTGCTCGAGTCGACCAATACCCAGGTTGCCCTCGAACGCTGCCGGCCAGCACTGGTCGGCCGCGGCCAGTTCGCCGCCAACGTCCAATTCCCAGACCGTGCACCGTTCCCGGTGCACGGCCAGATGCTTGCCTTCAACGGCCGCTCGCACGGACGGCCAGCGATTCTGCTGCACGTCCACGGATCCAGCCCGGCCGAGGTAACGGTGGTGCTCGCCTTCACGATCCGGCACCCGGCGCGAGGAAAGTTCGGCACGGTTCTCTCGGCGAAAATCCCCCGCCTCGCATCGGACCTCGGCTACGTCACCCACGTCTCACTCATCTTCAACCGCCGGTACGAGTACCGCGGCAAGAGCTACAGCTTCCTCAGCGCGCGCTGCGCCGCTCCTTCGGGCTTTCCAGGAGCGATCTTCTCCTTCACCCGCGGGACCTTCTCCTTTGCGGGTGGGCAGCAGATCGTCACCACCCTGACCCGAAACTGCACCGTTCGCTAGACGCGCAAGGTTTCGATCAATCGTCCGCAAGGCCAGCCCTTGAGGCCAAGCATGCCGATACGGGCGTCGTGCGAGCGCTTGGCTGGAGACCGGCCGTCGGGCCCACCCTCTTCGCGGTGGTGGCGATCGCGCTGCTGGTCTACGACCATCTCAACCAGCGGGTGCCCGCGCTCGTCTTCTGGCTGACCCTGGGGCTCATCGTGGCGATCTTCGCGCGGACGATCAACACGTTGCTCAAACAGTCGACGGTGCTGGAGGGGCACGAGGAGAGCGCCAGGATCGTCGTCGCGGCACCCGGGCTTGCCTCGGTCGCCTTGCGGCGATGACCGAGCGGCGCCCCTACCGCGAGCCGGTGGGGGCCCGGCGAAGCGCTGGCCGAGCTGCGCCGGAACTCCGGCAGCCAGTTCGACCGCGCGTCGTCGAGGCCCTGGCCGTGGATCTCGCCGAAGAGGCGGCCCCGGCCGTGGCGCACTCTGAGGCTAGTAGCCCCCGCTGTACTTTTCGGCTTCTTCGATCCCCTTCTGGGCTTGTTCCTTGCCCTTTTCGATCCCCTTCTGCGCTTCCTGCTTGGCTCTTTCGATCCCCTGCTGCGCTTCTTCAGAGCCCTGCTGGACGCCATTCTGTGCCTGCTCCGAGCCCTGATTGACGCCCTGCTTTGCTTCCTTTTCAGCCTTTTCGAAGCCCTTCTTCACTTCTTCGGAGCCCTTTTCAAGTCCCTGCTTCGCTTCTTCGGCAGCCTTTTCGACTCGTTCTTGGACTTCGCCGGTGCTGGTGTCGCTGCTGCTCCCACCGCCGCAGCCCGCCCAGGCGATGCCGGCAACCCCGATCGACAGGGCAACCAGGAACGCTGGAGCGCGCCGCCCCCAGCGTTGCTTCAGACCTTGATCCGACACTTCGACTCCTCTCGTTGATGAACCGACACGAAGCAAAAGCGATATTCGCACCTAAGATCGATCGGTGCCCACCCTGCACGTCCTTCGCGTCTTCGTCAACGAGGATGGCGAGTGGGGCAACCCGCTCGGCGTCTTTCTCGACGGAGAGCAGGTTGCGGAGCCCGAACGGCAGAGTGTCGCGGCTGAGCTGGGATTCAGCGAGACCGTCTTCGTCGACGATCGTGTCGCGGGCCGGCTCCGTATCTACACGCCGCAGGTCGAGCTTCCCTTCGCCGGCCACCCGACGGTGGGTGCCGCCTGGCTGCTGACAAGGGAAGGAGCGACGCTGGAGGCGCTGCGACCTCCAGCCGGGAAGGTCGGGGTGCGCTATGCCGACGAGATGACTTACGTCGCGGCAAAGCCCGAGTGGGCACCTCCGTTCGAGTATCGCCAGCTGGACTCGGCGGCCGAAGTGCGAGGCCTGTCCGCCTCTGCGCAGGAGGTCAATACCTACGCCTGGGCTTGGATCGACGACTCGGCGGGAACGATCCGCGCCCGCTCCTTCGTCCCCGAAGCCGGGATCGCCGAGGACGAGGCGACGGGTTCAGCCGCCATCGCTCTCTGCGCCAGGTTGGACCGGCCGATCACGGTCCACCAGGGCCACGGCTCGGTCCTGCTCTGCCGGCCGCTCGCCGATGGGCGGGTCGAGGTCGGCGGCAAGGTCGTCCTCGACGAGGTCACCGGGTCCGTTTTCTCAACCAGCTGAAGACGCTGCCGGCGCGGCCTTCGGGTGAGTGGCCGCCCACTCGACGATCCGTGCCGACTCGTTGATCGCGTCTCCCTCGTCGGTGACGAGAACCGGCACCACCCGCTGTCCGCTCAGCTCCTCGACCTCTCGACGGCCGTCGGTAGTCCAATGGAAGACGCGCGGGCCAACTCCAAGACCTCGAACCTTGATCACCTCGGGCTCATAACCCGCCGCCCGCAGAGCCTGATGCGCGGTACGACACGCGTGCTCGTGACCTACCGTCGGGAACGTCCCCCAGCACACATAGAGCTTCATACGGTGTCAACGCTACCGGCGGGATCCATCGGGTGAAGCTCACTCTTGGCCAAAGCCTCCGTGCGCAGATGCCCGATCGCCTGGTACTCGTCGGAGCCGATCATGTCAAGGAAGGCTTGGCGGGTGGGGTATTCGACGAGGACCACCAGGTCCCAAGAATCCTCGCCAAGGAGCGCCAGGGCCGGGGTCCCCATGAAGACGATCCGACCTCCGACCTTCTCGAGTGACGAAGCCACAGCCTCGCCGTATTCCTCATACCGCTCCCGCCCACCATCGGGTTTGAGCGCGAGCAAGTTCAGCATCACCAGGGGCGCATCCTCTCCAGCACGCGCCGCGAATGCGGCAAATCCCGCCTTGTTCAGCGGCTCGGCTTGGGAAGACTCCACGGGGTCGAGTATATGTTTGCCCCGCGTTCGCCGACGGCGGCGAAAATCAGACCTCAGAGGCCGAGGCCTCCCACGCCTCGCTCATCCCAGCCGAGGTGGTGAGCAAGCTCGTGACGCAAAGTCCGCTCGACCTGCCGGGCGAGCAGACCCCGGTCGTGGCCGAAGTCGCGCTCCAGCGTATCGCGATAGATGACGATCCGATCCTCATAGCGTTCGCGCGCAACACCGTCCCCGAAGTACTGGCCGTATGCGTGCTCCTCCGTTCCGAGATCGGAGACCACGACAGCGACGTTCGCCAACACCTTCTGGAATTCGTCGGGGAGCCGGTCGATCGCGTCGACAACCAGCGACTCGAAGTCGTCGAGCTCGAAGGCGTCGGACATAGCACCAACGGTAGAGACTCCAGCTACGTCTGAGTTGGGTGGAGTCGGGGACCAAGTTTTGGGATTTACCGCTCTGCCGGCATCTCGCCCGCGAGTACCGGCTCAGCCGTTGGATCGAGGCACGGCACTGCACTGGTCTCTACGCCGCCGGGTAGCAGCGGGCCAAAACCCTTGCGCGTCATCTCACCCCAGTGCTGCTTGCGACTTACGAGCGTGTACCAAGAGCGCATTCTCACCACCGCGAGCAGCTGACGGTAGCCGACGTTCTCGACCACCGCGCACAGGGTGAGGCGAATCAGGTCGCTCCAGCCCGGGTAGCGACGGAAGGCACGCTCCTCCATCAGGATCACCAGGAAGCTAAGGACGAGGCTGTAGGTCAGCGAGACGGCGAAGAACGCCAGCGCGAATGGGAGCGAAACGATCCCGAGGGCCAGCGAGAGCACGAACAAGGCGTAACCGAAGCACTCGATGGTCGGGCCAAGCAGCTCGAAGACGATGAAGTAAGGCATTGCAACGCAGCCGATCCGTCCGTAGCGGGGCCGCAGGAGCATCTTCCGGTGGCGGGCGATCATCTCGATCAGGCCGCGCTGCCAGCGGTCGCGCTGGCGCACCAGCGTGCCGAGATCCTCCGGGCACTCGGTCCAGCAGATCGGGTCGGGGAAGAAGGTGATCCGGCAGGGCTTCTGGCGCTCGCGCTGGTGGCGATGCAGCCGCAGCACGAGCTCGGCGTCCTCGCCGACGGTCGTCGGGTCATAGCCCCCGACCTCGACGCAGACGTCGCGCCGGAAGAGCCCGAAAGCGCCCGAGATGATCAACAGCATGCCGCTCTTCGACCAGCCGATGCGGCCGCCGAGGAAAGCGCGCAGGTACTCGATGATCTGCAGGTTGGCGAGCAGGTTTCGCGGCGTGCGCACCCTGGCAAGGCGTCCGTCGTCGAACTCCGATCCGTTGACGATGCGCACGATCCCGCCGACAGCGACCGTCTCCGGCGCGGCCTGGAACTCCCAGACGAGGCGTGAGAGCGCGTCGGCGTCGAGCATCGTATCGGCATCGATCGCGCAGAAGAGCGGGTAGACCGCGTGGTTGATGCCCGCGTTCAGCGCGTCCGCCTTGCCGCCGTTGACCTTGTCGATGACGACGACCCGCGGCTCGAGCGGGCTTGTGTACACGCCATGGACCAGTTGCGTCGGGATGTTGGAGCGCGGGACGCGGCCGACCCTGACGAGACCGAACGCGTCAGTCAGGGCCGCCATCGTCCCGTCCGTCGAACCATCGTTGATCACCACGATCTCGAACTCGACGAACTGCGAGGTGAGCAGCGAACGCAGCGAAGCGACGATCGAAGGCGCCTCGTTGTAGGCCGGCACGAGAATCGAGACCGGCATGCTCATCTCCGACTCGGCGACTGCCTGGTAGTCGCGCATCGGCCGGCGCTCGACGTAGTCCTCGATAGCCCGCCAGCCGACGACAGCCAGCAGGGTGAAGGTCAACTGCAGCACGATGAAGTAGCCGAGGGTGAAGACGTTGAAGCCGTACAGGATCTGTTCGAGCAGCCCCGTCATGCCATCACGTGCTCCTGGATCACCGCGTGCAGCTCGAGCTGCTCGCGTGCCCGGTCAGCGGCGTAGCGATCGTCGTGCTCGAGCGTGCGCCGCAGCGCCTCGATTCCGGGCTCGCCGAGCTCGCGCAGGGCCCGTGCTGCATTTGCGCGCACCCACCAGGCGCGATCGGAGAGGCAGCTCTCGAGCGGTTCGACGGCCTCAGCGGCACCCAGGACACCGAGTGACTTCGCGGCCTGGGCGCGAACCGGCCAATCCTCCGATGCGAGCGCGGCGATCAGCGCCGGTACGCAGGCCGCTCCACCGACTCGCCCGAGGGCGCGTGCGGCGGAGATCCTCACCTCGGTCGAGTCCGTCTCCAGCAGTGCTGCCAGCGCGGTCGCGGCGCGGGGATCGCGGGCAAGGCCCAATGCCCGCGCGAGGCTGGCATCGAGCTCCACTTCGTCACCGCAGGGCGCGACGCCGGCGAGGACGTCAGCAACCGCGGAGGGTCCCTCCTCCAGCGTGGAGATGATCGTCTCAACGGCCCACGGCGCGCCGAGCCGCTCGATGATCCGCTCCGGCGGCAGCAGGTGGGCCACCAGGGCCCAGATCAGCAGCTCCGCGGCGCGCGGGGTGGCGGCGCGAGCGAGCCCGGAACAGGCGACCAGGCGCACGTCGGGATCGGGGTCGCCAAGCAGAGGGACAATTTGCTCGACGACTGCTGGAATGCCGGGGCGAGTGAGCAGCAGCGCGGCTCGGGCGCGCGTGGTCGGACGGCGGGATTTGAGCTTCGTACTCAGGCTCGGGAACAGCGTTGAGGCTTCGGCGGCGCTGCGGATCGCGCCGATCTGTGTGCCGGAGAGCGTGGGATATGCGACATCGATCGATACCGTGAGGTCGACCTCTGCGGCGACGCTGCGAGCGTCGTCGCAGATCGCGGCAATCGCGGCTACTTCGCCACTGCGAAGCGCCGTCTCGTAGCGGGCGCGGCGCTCAACCGATCGCAGCTCTCGGCGATCGCGTCGCAGCTTGCGCGTGACGGCGAGACCGACGAGCGCCAGCCACAACAGCAGGCTCGATCCCACCAGCACGATGAGACCAGTCAAAGAAGTCATCGTCCCTGGCTATCGACGCTCCCCGCGTCCACCTAAAGCGTGCTCCATGACCACCGCGCCTCAAGTCCGCGACCCGATGGTCCGATGAAGCTCCAGCTCGTTCCCCTACGCAAGGACACCTCCATGCCGCTTCGCGCTCGCCGTTTGCTCATCCCCTTGATCCTTTCGGCCGCACTTGCCGCGATTGCCGCAGCTCCAGCCGCTGCCGCGCCGAGCTCGCCATCCGGGACTGCAAAGACGGTTCATGGCAAAGCGACCGCTCCGCGCCTCGGCGGCCATGTGCGGCGTGCCTGGCCAGAGAAGGGTGCGCACCGACCGAAAACCGCGATCGGCCGTTGGCTGGCGCGCCAGGTCGGCCCGAGCAAGCCGGTCTCGTGCGCAAAGCGCCCCGCGAAGGCGCGCGGCCGCTGTGTCGCCCGTCACCGCAAGGGACACGCATCGGCCTCCGCCGCGACGCCGATCGCGATGCGCGCCTCCGCAGCACGGCCCGGAGCGAAGTCCTTGCAGAGCGAGAAGGTCGCGCTTCGCCTTTCGACCGGCCTGCGGATCTCCTCCTTGCAGCTGATCCGCTCGTTCGACATTCCCACCGACGACCCGTCCTACGAACGGCTGCTCAACTGGTCCTGGACGTATGACTCCGCGGTCGCGGCCACCGCGTTCGCGTCGGTCGGCCTCCAGGAACAGGCCGGTCGCCTGCTCGACCAGCTGGCGGCGCTGCAGCGCAGCGACGGCTCGATCGAATTCGCCTTCGATGTCCTGACCGGCGAAAGCAGCGGCACCGTTCGCGCCGGCTCGGTCGCGTTCGACGCGATCGCCTTCAGCGACTACGACTCCACCTTTGACAGCACGCAATACCTCGATAACGCCCGGCGCGCAGCCAACTACCTACTGTCGCTGCGCAACGAAGAAGGTCTCGTGCGCGGCGGCCCAGACGTTCAGTGGGTCTCGACCCAGCACAACATCCTCACCGTGATCGCACTCGCGACCCTCTCCCAGCAGCTGGAAGAACAGGGCGACGAAGGCGCCGCGAACGCCTACCGCGAAGCCGCCGAGGGGATCGCCAAGGGCGTCGACGCACAGCTCGTCGTTCGCGACGGAGGGCTCGAGCACTTCCGCCAGGGCGTGGGCGATGAAGTCGTCCCGCTCGACACGCAGGCGCTCGGCATTGTCTTTGCCCGCTTCCTCGGCGACGACGACCTCGCGAAGCAGGTCTACGAGTACGCCCAGCAGAACTTCGCCATCGATGGGCGCTCGATCGCGCTGTCCAGCAAGAAGGCGAGCTACAACATGACCTACGAAGCCAAGGGGCCGTTCAGCGGCTACCGCCCCTACATCGGCAAGCGGGCGCCGGACGTCCTCTGGTTCGAGGGGACCGCAGAGATGCGCTTCGCCTCGAGTTTCCTCGGCCAGCCGACTGAAACGCTCGACGGGAGCATGAACTCCTGGTGGGACGTGACCCGCAAGCAGGGTCTCGCCCCGCTCGGCGCCGACCGCACCATCACCAACAGCCCCTACAACGAGTACCACGTCTGGCCAACCGCAGCCGCCGGGGCCTGGACTGTCCTCAGCGGGGCAGCACAGGACACGGACTGGGCGAATCCATCACAAGCAAGCGAACAAACGGTCCTCCAACTCCTGCGTTGAACCGCTGGGCCAAGGGCTACTTGGATAGTCATGACTGCCGTCGTTGCCGCCATCCTGGCTGCGTCTCTTGCCGGCGCCATCGCCCTTTACCGCGAGCGGCGCATAGAGGCGCGAAGGCTTCGAGTAGCTGCCCGAATCACCGAGGCGACGATCGCTCTTGCAGCCAGAGGGACCCGGGTGACCACAGAAGGCGAGTCCTGGGATGCCCTTGACGAGGCCCCCGGCAAACAGACGTTTGAGCGAGTCTGGGAGGCGCACAGAGACATTCTGGCTGGCCATCTCCAACGCAACGACTGGAATTCCGTGCAAGGCGGAGCCAGTAACTATCTCTTGTATTTCTTTGTCACGAGGACGGGTCCACCTAACAAACTCCCAGCCAAAAAGGGCTTGGAAGGGCTAGTGGAGGATCTCGACAAAGCCCGCGCTGCACTGCTCCCCTTCTGTGACTAGTGCTTCTAATCAGCGTGGTGGTTACATCGACCATGCAGGAGATGGGCGGGAAGGACTCAGCTTCGACCGACGGATTTATGAGTCGAGCCGGAAGCCGTCTATAGAGCCGAATCTGGCTCGATAGGGCGAATTACGTCCAAGGAGTTCGGCTGAGTTTGGTGGAGCCGGGGACCAATTTCGGGACCCAAGCTCCGGAATCGCTCGTCTGGCCACCAAACCACGCTTCAGCTCGATTGAGCGGCCGCAGCGTCCGCCTCTCAACCAAATGCTTCGGGCGGTATGGCATCCGCGGCGGTGAGTGCTCCGAGCAGCGTTCCGAGCAGGAGATCGCGCAGATCGCCGCGCGAGAGATCGCGGTGCTCGATCCAGTCGAGGCAAGCCCCGTCCATGAACCAGAGCCAGCCATGTATGGCGGCGCGCGCCTTGGGCGGCGCGCCGCCCGGATAGAGGCCCTCAAGGATCCGGGCGGCCGTTTTCGTTCGGACCTCATCGACAAGCTCCCGCACCTCGGGGACGCTGCTAACGCTCTGCATCAGCTTGCCGTAGGCAAGCGCGTTGTCGTCGATCAGCTCGAGGAAGGCCTCGAGGCTTCCCCGCAGCTGATCAAGCGGCGGCAGGGTCGGGTCGGGCTCCGTCCGCGCCCGCAGCTGCGCCGCCGCCTGGGCAAGCGTCGCCTCGAAGAACGCGCGCTTGCTCGGGAAGTAGTGGTAGAGCAGCGGCTTAGAGATCCCCACCTTGCGGGCGATCTCGCGCATCGAGAGCTCATCGTAGGAGTGACGCGCAAACAACTTAGCGCCACGCTCGAGCAGCTGCTGGCGCCGCTCCTCGGCCTGAAGCCGTCGATAGGCAGGGCGGGTCATTGCGGCTGCATTGTAGCTGCTTGTTGACCATCGGTTGACAAGCTTGTTACCTTGTTGACCATCGGTCAGCAAACAACAGAGCAGAGGAGGAAGCCATGACCGAAGGAGGAGTCGAAGGCCGACTGGAGTCAAACGAACAGCGGCTGACGGATCTGACACGCCGACTCGAGCGGATGGAGCGCCGGGTCTTCCCGTCCGCCGCCGCTGCGCCACACCCCCAGCGCGCACCTGTTGCCCGCCCTACCGCGACACCCGCGCAACCGGCGCCGCCCCGACCCGCTTCGGGACCCCCACAGCGCGGCCTCGAGGAGATCCTCGGCGGTCGCGTCCTCGCTTGGGTCGGCGGCGTCGCAATCCTGCTCGGGATCGTCTTCCTACTCGGGATTGCGATAGATCGCGGCTGGATCGATGAGCCGACGCGTACCGTCCTCGGCCTCCTTGGCTCCACCTCCCTCCTACTTGCCGGAGTCTGGCTCTACGAACGCAAGGGGCGCACCGAGGCGGCGTTGGCAGCCGTCGCGAGCGCCCTCTCCGGCCTCTTTACGACGGTCCTGGTCGGGACGCAGATATATGACCTGATCCCTGCGGAGGTCGGACTCGCATGCGCCGGCCTAGCCGGGATCGTCGGCGTGGCGCTCGCGGTCCGCTGGAAATCGATGGTCGTTGCCGCAATCGGGATTCTCGGTGCGCTGCTGGCGCCAGTCCTAGTTGGCACCGGGACCACCGGGCTATCCCTCGCCTTCATGGCGATCGCCTTAGCAACTGCTGTTGGGGTTCTGCTTTGGCAGAGGTGGAACGAGCTTTCGCTTGGGGCCTTCCTGATCTCGGCACCGCAGCTTCTGGTGTGGTTCACCGACAACTACGACGAGCGGCTGCTGGTCTCGCTGGGCGTCCTGGTTGGGTTCTGGGCGCTTTACGTAGTCGCCGCGATCGGATATGAGCTGCGGCCCCGAACCCAGGACGAGCCCCCGGTCGCGTCCTGGCTCCTGCTGCTTGCCAATGTCGTCCTAATCGCTGGCGCCGGTTACTTCGGACTCGACGAAGCCGGCCACCCGAATGCCGCGGTCGCGTGGCTTCTGAGCTTGGCCGCCAGCCACATCCTGCTCGGTGCTTTTGCACTCCGCCAGGCGATCAACCGCGAGATCGGTTCGCTGCTGATTGCCGTTGGCTTAGGCCTATCGGCCTTCGGCTTCGCAGATGTCCTCGACGGCCCCGCTCTTGTGTTCGGCTGGGCCATCCAGGCGGTCGCGCTCGCGTACCTGGCGACCAGGGCGAACAGGGAGCCCGAACCCTTCGGCTCAAACGCCGAGCGTCTCCTAATCGCGGCGGGTACGTACCTCGGCCTTGCCTTCGGGCATGTGCTCGTCTTCGAAGCGCCGCCCACCGCGATGCTCGAAGGGGTGGACGATCTCGGCAATGCGCTCGCCGGCCTCGGCGCGTGCGCCGGCGCCACGCTCTACGGCCGGTTCGCCCTGCGCGACTTCGACCCCCGCGTAGTCCAGGTGTGCGAGGCGGTCGGCGCTGCCGCGCTCGTCTACCTCGCGTCGGTGGCAATCGTCGACACGATCGGCGTCACCGACTCGGGGGATTCGCGGCAGTCGGGCCAGGTACTGCTCTCGGCCTTCTGGGCGCTGACCGGCCTCGGCGCGATCGTCTACGGGCTGCTGCGCGATGTCCGACGCTTCCGCCTTGGCGGGCTGGCGCTGCTCGCGCTCGCTGTTACCAAGGTCTACACCTACGACCTCGCCGAGCTCGAGGAGCTCTCGCGGGTGCTTTCGTTCATCGCGCTTGGACTACTCCTGCTCGTGGGCGCCTTCGCCTACCAGCGGATCCAGGTCGGCGTGGGCGATGACGCCGAGAGGGCAATCCAATGAGAGGCATCATTCTCTCCCTTGCCCTTTTCGCGCCGCTCGCAGCCGGCGTCCAGCCGGCTGCCGCGGTCGCGATCG
The DNA here is from genome assembly GCA_036569925.1 of Candidatus Dormiibacterota bacterium. GTDB lineage: Bacteria > Chloroflexota > Dormibacteria > Dormibacterales > Dormibacteraceae > Palsa-872. The sequence goes on along the minus strand of DATCPU010000510.1, from coordinate 6,702 downwards.
ACCGCGGCGACTCCCGCTACGTGCGGCCACTGGTCACGGAACCCAGCAACGAGCCTGTCCTCGTCGAGCCCGATGGAGCGCTTTTCGAGCACTCGCTGCCGGGCTTCGCCGATCTGCGGATCGCGGATGGGCGCGGGCACGAAGTGGCATGGCGGCGGGTCCAGCCCAGACGGAGTGCCGGACCCGAGACAATGCGGGTTCTGAACAGCGGCCGCCAGGGGCGCTTCGCCGTCGCCCTCCTCGACCTCGGGGCGCGGCGGAGGATCCGAGACCGCGTAGTGCTCGAGGTCCCGGACCGGGACTTCGTCGGTCGTGCGGTGGTCCTCGGAGCCGACGATCGCCACGGTCCATTCACGCGACTCTCGGCGACCGGGATCTACGACGTTCGCGGGGCGCAGCGGGCGCGGAGCACGGTCGCCGCCTTCCCGCCAAGCGACTTCCGCTACTTGCTCATCAGAGCTACGAGTGTAACCCGCATTACCGGGGCAAACGTGTCCGGGATTCGTGAGCGGCCCCAACTCATGCGACGCACGGCCATGTCGGTATCGCGGCGCCAGGACGGGACGCGCACGATCGTCACCCTCGATCTTGGGTTCCGCAACGTTCCAGTTAACGAACTTCGAATCACCGCAGAGACCGGACGCTACGAGCGCCCCCTAGCGATCTTCGGGTCGAACTTTCGGCAGCGGTTCGTGCCGCTGACGACTGCCAGGATCTTCCGTTTCCCTGGCTCTGACTCAGCGCCGATTTCAATCGGAGCGCATCACCGGTACATCCGGATTGAGATTGACAACGGCGACGACCCGCCGCTACGCGGAATTGAAGTCTCGGCATGGAGCCGCTCGCACGCCCTCCTGCTTGAGGGTGGGCATCCATCCCCCTACACCGTCTACTACGGAAGTTCGCACACGAGCGCTCCTAGCTATGACTTCGCTCGCCTTCCGACGAGCGCCCTGGGAGCCGAGCGCGCTATGCGCGGTCGGTTGGGGGCTGAGCGCGAAAACCCAGCTTTCGAGCCACCTCCAGACACGCGCTCGTTCACGGCGCGCAATCCTGGGCTCGTCACGGGTGCCCTCGCGTTGGCCGCTCTCGCCCTAGGTGCAGTTGGCCTGCTTGCCTTAAGAAGGCAGGTATGAGCCACTGCGTCACCTACCTGAGCCTCCTCTGTGGATTCTGCCTCTGCGGCTGCGGCGCAGATGACCCCGGCGTAACGGCCCTCCTGGCTTGATCGCGCCCGACGGACTAACGGCATGGGGCGGGAAGTACTCGAACCTTCGACCGACGGATTATGAGTCGGGCCGGAACCCGTCTATAGAGCTGAATCTGGCCTGAGAAAGCGAATTACGTCCAGGGAGTTCGGCTGAGTTCGGTGGAGTCGGAGACCAATTTCGGGACCAAGTTTCGGGGCCTTCAGACCAGCTCGTCGAGCGGCGTTCCTTGGCCAGCGGCAACTACACAAGACCCCTGAGTCCGATTCGGCGGTACTACGCCGCGATTGGATGGCCGCCCGAATCGCGGGCCTCGATATGAGCGCGAGGGGGAAGCTGCAAAGTGCCCTGGTCGAAGCGCTTGAAGCGAAGCAGGAGCGCCGCCGCAGCGCGCGACCAGCGCGCAAAGCCATGCGCCTGCTCAGGCTGAACGAGCAGCTCGTGTCCGTCGGGGTAGACGATCACGACGGGATCGCCATCGAACAACGCACGGGTCGCCATCTCCCCTTGACGGGGATTGTCGGCCGAGATGAAGTGCGCCCGATTGGGGTAGCGAGCGGCCGTGTCGTCATCTTCGATGCCGGCGAGAACCCTCTCGGTTGCGGGATCGATGTTGGCGTCGTGACTCATGACTCTCGCCATTGTCTCACGATCACCGGAGCCTCCGTCTTAGCTTTCCTGATTGCCGCCGCCATCGCCTCGTTGGAGGAGCTGAACCCCAGAATGGCCGGCGCCTGCTTTCCGCCAGCCCGCGTGTATTCGTGCTCGTGGTGCTCATCGACACATCGGCGTTGTCCCAGAGGCGCACGGTCGTCCACTCGCCGTCCTCAAGGCTCTCCAACACAATCGCGTAGGACACCGGCGGTGGAGGCTCGCTGCGCCGATACCGGATGCGGATATCCGGCTCCACATCGATGAAGATCTCTCGCGCTGTCGGGACCACAGACAGAGGCTTTCAAAGCCTCCAGCGCGAAATGGGGCGATGAGCCCTTTACCATCGAGGCGATGAGAAGCACGCCACTGTTGATTAACCACTGGAAAGCAATCGCTTCATGGGAAAGCTGGAGCGCAGCAAATTCACCCGGGCCGGAGAAGTCGCAAACGAGCGACTGATCGAGGTAGTACTCGATCCTGATCGCTACCCCGAGGGAACCACCTTCATCGCCGCCGACCAGGAGGGCTTCGACTCGATCCTTGCTGAAGCAGTGGCGGAGCATCGGTCGGTCGCAATCTTCTTCCCCGACGGTGACGAGATCGTCACCGTCTGAGCGCCCATCTCCCTCTTCTGTATGGGGCGGGCGGAACTCGAACCTGCGCTCCACGGATTATGAGTCGGCCTGGAACCGCTCTCGCAAGATGAATCTGACTCGATAGAGCGATTCAAAGCGATCGAATCCGAGCTTTACCGCTTCCCCGCGATCGATCCAGCTACTAGCGCTCCCCGTGGATCGCCCCCGGCGAGCCCTCCTGACGCTCGCGCGCTTTTCGCAGGGCGCGCCGCGTGACGACTCCAGACATAAAGCGGGTAACGGACGGTGTGCTGCGGGCGATTCGCAGGGCGATCCGGTCCCCCCGCCTCGGGATCTCCAAGTTGGGGGCAAGCGGGTCCGGGGCCCGTCGCGCCGGTCCGTCGCGCCGGCCGCCGTCGCCACGCACCGCGAGCAGCGACCAGCTTCCCGGCACCCCCTTCAGCTCATGAGTCCCCCGCTCATCGAACTCGATGCCAGAGCCGACGACGAGGTCCCGCACGGTGCCGGAGACCAGCACCTCGCCAGGACTGGCCTTGGCCGCGATGCGAGCGCCGATGTGGACTGCCATCCCCCCCACGTCGTCGCCGAGCAGCTCGCACTCGCCGGTGTGGACTCCGGCACGGATCTCGACCCCGAGCGATCCGGCGTCCTCGACCACCGCACCGCCGCAGCGGATCGCTCGAGCGGGGCCGTCAAAGGTCGCGAGGTAACCGTCGCCCAGGCCCTTGACGACCCGGCCTCCATGCATCTCCACCTGTCGCCGAACTTTTGCGTCGTGGGTCGCGAGCAGCTCGCGCCAGCGGCGATCGCCAAGCTCGGACGCCCTCTGCGTGGATTCGACGATGTCGGTGAAGAGGACGGTCGCCAGCGCCCGATCGGGCTGGCGGCTCTGCCGGGCTCCGGTGAGGAACCGCTCGACCTCGTCCAACACGGCGTCGCTGTCCCCGAGCCAGGGAACGTGGTCGTTGCCGGCAAACTCCACGACGCGGGCGCCCGGGATGAGCTCCGCCGTGTAGCGCGCCGCCTCGACTGGGATGAGCGGATCGCCGACCCGGTGCAGGACCAACGTCGGCACTCCGATCGCGGGAAGCACCGCAGTCACGTCGATCCGCCGCATCGCCTCGACCAGAGAGGCGATCATGGCTGGGCTCGTCGAAGCCCGCTCCATCAGCCCAAAGCCCCGCTTAACCGCCTCATCGCCGGCAAAGCTTGGCGCGAAGATGTCGGCCGAGCGGCCCTCCCCCCAATGCTCGACCATCGACGCCAGCGCCTCCCAAACGCTCGCCTGGGCACCGAGGCCGGGCGTCGCCGACAGACGCGGATCATCACCGTCATTCCCATCGGCGAACCTCGGAGTCGACCCGTAGATAATCATTGCCGTGGTCCGCTCCGGATAGGTCGCCGCGAAGAGGATGCTCATCGGCCCGCCCTCGGACACCCCGAACAGGGCAGCGCGCTCGGATCCGGCCGCGTCCAGCACCGCGTGCAGGTCCTCCATCCTCTCCTCCAAGGTGGGCAAGCCGGGCGCCGGGTCGGAGAGACCGGTGCCGCGCTTATCGAACAGAATCAGCCTCGAGAACGAGGCGAGCCGGCGCAGGAAGGCCACGACTTCCGGATATGACCAGCCGAGGTCGAGGTGTGAGATAAAGCCCGGCACCAGGACAAGGTCCAAGGGACCGTCGCCGACCACCTGGTAGGCGATGTTGACGTCGCCGTTTCTGGCGTAGCTGGTCTTCGGCTGCTGCATTGAGCCCTCGGCGGTTGCAGGTTAGTCAACCACGCGGGTCGAGATCCGTTTCAGTGGGGCGGGAAGGACTCGAACCTTCGACCGACGGATTATGAGTCGAGCTGGAAGCTGTCCATGGAGCCGAATCTGGCCTGGTAGCGGGAATTACGTCCAAGGAGTTCGGCCGAGTTCGGTGGAGTCGGGGACCAATTTCGGGACCAAGTTTTCGGACGCCTTATGCGCACCTGCTGTCGCATCGCGCGAGTCTGTCAACTCGCGCGACGACCATGTGCCGTCAAACGCTCGTGTTCCTTAATTTAATTGATAAACGCCTTTGACTTGCATTACTCTAAAAAAGCTTAAAGTCAAAATAAATAATCCCTAAAAGGGGCAGCACATGCAACACACAACGCGCAATATCAGCTGTGCGCTAGCGATCGCGACTGCGGCACTCGCTCTGGCTGCCAGTACTGCATCTAGTGCGGTCTGGTATCCGTTAGGCGCATCAATCTACGATGGAAGCTCCCTCTTCATGCTTGGCAGAGAAGGCGGTACGGGCTGGATCAACAACATTCAGTGCAAAAGCACCGTAACTGGAAAAACGCCCGGCCCGTACCCCGGCGAAGTGCTCGAAGCTACGCTCCACGTTTCTAACTGTGAATGGAGCGGACTTTCGGTGTCTGCGTCTGGCCCAACTGGACCAATTCATCTTCGCGCGCAGAAACCAACGTGGAGCTCTTACTACGGTCCGACAACGGGTGGCGGCAGTGTGGATATCCCAGGGGGCACCACCTATGAATTTAAAGTCAAACTGGGAACGCTTATAGATTGTACCCTCGTAGTGAACAAAAATAGTTCGATGGGAAACGAGCCGGAATTTGTTCTTGCACCAAACTTTTCGTCGCTATATCCCCCTGTATGGGAAATTAACCGGGCGAAAGTATTTGTTGACGTTTCAGGTCCTACCGCCTCTAAATGTGCTCAGTCCGCATCATGGTACATCGATACGTTTAACCCCGAAACTAATCCCCATCTTGAAATACGTCCCTTCTGACCTAGGACATCACTCAGTCGACAACAGAGGGGGCAGAGAGGCTCTCACCCCCTCTGTTTGTCTTACGGTGCAGTACTGAGCTAGCCAGGTCTCACGGGGGACTCCGTGGAACCTTGAATCAAGACTGTTCCACGGGAAACCTTGATCTACCCCCGATCTGGTGGAGTTCGGTTCTGGAGTCCTTCGGCTGTAAGAGGAGTCAGATGCCCCGCAGGTACCCAGAAGAGGTTCGCTACCAGGTGAACGAGTCGCATTGGTGGCCAGCTTCTCATTTAGGTTAGATGCCAATGGCCTGCACGCGAAGTCCTTTGGCCCGACCCCCTGAAATCGGTCCGCCCTGTTTGAGAGTCCTTCCCGCCCGCGACAATGGGCAAAGGAGGACCGAAGCAGGTGAAGAGGCAAAGGCACACCCCCGAGCAGGTCATCCGCAAGCTGCGCACGGCAGAGCAGATGCTCTCGGAGGGAAAGACCACAGGAGAAGCGGCAAAGGCGCTGGAGGTCTCCGAGCAGACCCTGCACCGCTGGCGCAACCAGTACGGCGCCATGAAGGCAGACGATGCCAAGCGGCTGAAGGAGCTCGAGAAGGAGAACCGCGAGCTCAAGCAGATCGTGGCCGACCAGACACTCGACATCCGCGCCTACAAGGAGATCGCCAAGGGAAACTTCTGAGCCCGTCCCGGAGGCGCCGAGCGGTCTGCATGCTGCAGGACCGCCTCGGCCTCTCCGAGCGCCGGGCGTGCCGGATCGCCGGCCAGAACCGATCGACACAACGTCACTGCCCGCAGGTGAGACCCGAGGACCAGGCTCTTCGGGCTCGCCTTCGCAAACTCTCCGAACAGCGGCCCCGCTGGGGCTACCGTCGCGCCCACGGCCATCTGCTCACAGAAGGCTTCTCGCTGAACCGCAAGCGGGTGCAGCGGATCTGGCGCGAGGAGGGCCTGCGCGTGCCTGCCAAGGCCACCAAGCGCCGGCGCCTGGGCGAGTCCACCACGGCGGCCGACCGGCTCAAAGCCGAGTACCCCAACCACGTCTGGGCGCTCGATTATCAGCACGACGCCACCTCAGACGGCCGCGAGCTGAAGTTCCTCAACATCGTCGACGAGTTCACCCGCGAGGCGCTGGCGATCGAGGTCGACCGCACGATCAACGCCGAGCAGACGGTCGCGGTCCTGGGGCGCCTCGCGGCCGAGCGCGGCGCTCCCGCCAACCTCCGCGCCGACAACGGGCCAGAGCTGACCGCCTGGGTGCTGCGCGAATGGTGCCGCCTGGGCAGAACCGCCACCGCCTACATCGAGCCCGGCTCGCCCTGGCAGAACGCCTACGTGGAGTCCTTCAACTCCCGCCTGCGCGACGAGCTGCTGAACGTCGAGATCTTCACCTCCCTGGCCGAGGCGAAGGTGCTGGTCGAAGACTGGCGTCAGGACTACAACGCCAACCACCCGCACTCGGCGCTCGGGATGATGT
>DATCPU010000509.1:0-3523 GCA_036569925.1 Candidatus Dormiibacterota bacterium | reverse complement strand
CATCGGGCAGCGCCGCGGATCGGATCAGCGAGATCGCCCGCGAGGGTCTGTCCACTCTGAAGGCAGCCCGAGCCGAGGCGGCTGCCAAGGCTGCGGAAGCCGAGAAGGAAGCCGAGGCGGCTGCACACGAGGCCGATGCGAAGGCGGCTGCCGGCATGCAGAAGGCGGAGGACGAGGCGGCCAAAGCGCAGGCGATCGCGGGCGCTTTGAAGACGGCAGGCGCGGCCAAGGTCGCGTCGGTTGCGGACAAAGCGACAGCCTCGACGCCCTGGGGAACCGTTTCCCAGGTGAAGACCGACGCGATGCAGGGCGTTGGGCCCGCCGCCGGCAACGTCGAGCAGTGGGCGCAGTGGATGGCCGCGCAGCTGGCCCAGGTGCCGCAGATCCAGGTTTATGGAGCTCTGCGGCTCTCCGACCTGGCCGAGAAAGGACCGGCTCCGGCGCGAGCGGTCTGGCAGACGGCGCAGGCGGTGCTGGGCAAGGACTACGGCGCTATCACCGTGGGCGACCTGCTCAACCGGTTCCGGCCCCATTAAGGCGGAAAGCTCGCGTGCGCGAGCAGCCGCATTAAAAGCGGGAAGCCCGCGTGCGCGAGCAGCCATAAAAAGCGGGAAGCCCGCTTGCGCGAGCTTCCCAAGGCTGGGGTGGGGGCGTGGAGTCGAATTCAGTGGCCGGGTTACCGGCGGTCGATATGGTAGCACGAAGGGTCGCCGTCCACAAGATATAGACACCTGGGGACAAATCCGTTGAAAACCCCCATCCCGATCGACATGGAGCCGATGCTGTCGGCGCCCTCCGAGACTGGGATTCCCAAGGGTGAGCGGTGGGAGTACGAGCCCAAATGGGACGGCTTTCGCACGCTTGTCTATCGCGACGGCGATGAGGTGGCCCTGATCAGCCGGGGCTCGCGGCCGATGACCCGCTACTTTCCCGAGGTTCTGCCCGCGTTTCGGTCGCTGGGGCCGAGCCGGCTCGTCCTCGACGGCGAGCTGATCGTCGTCGGGAAGGGAGGGCTCGATTTTGGCGCCCTGCAGCAGCGCATCCATCCTGCCGACTCGCGCGTGCGGATGCTGAGCGCCGCAACCCCGGCGTGGTTCGTCGCCTTCGACCTGCTCGCGGAGGGCGATGAGGATCTGCGTGCGCTGCCTCTCGGGGATCGGCGTAAGCGTCTCGAAAAGCTGCTGAAAGGAGCGAAGCCGCCCGTCTTTCTCACGCCTTACACACGAGACCCGAAGACCGCCGAGAAATGGTTTGAGCAGTTCGAGGGCGCGGGCCTGGATGGGGTGATAGCGAAGTCGTGGGATGGCGCCTATGTTCCGGGCAAGCGGAACTGGGTGAAGATCAAGCACCAGCGTACGGCCGACTGCGTCGTCATCGGCTGGCGCAAGTCAAACGACGGCCAGTCATTGGGTTCTCTTTTGCTAGGACTGTACGACCGCAAGGGCACGCTGCATTACGTGGGGCACACGTCCTCGTTCAGCGCGGCGGAAAGAAAGGAGCTCATCGCCAAGCTCAAACCGCTGACGACCGAGACGCCCAAAGAATGGTCCGAGGCGGATGGCCGCATGCCCGGCGGGCAGAGTCGTTGGTCGCGAGGGAAGGAGGCGGAGTGGGTGACGGTGCGCCCGGAGCTGGTGGCTGAGGTCGCCTACGACAAGCTCGAAGCGGGAGAGCGCTTCAGGCACGCAACGCGATTCCTCAGGTGGCGTACCGACAAACCGCCGCGGAAGTGCGGCTTCGACCAGATCGAATCAGCGGTTGAGTTCGACGTGCGAGGAATCTTCGGCAGCAAGTAGCAGAGGCCGGGCGCCGGCTCCGCCTGGTCCGTAGTACTTCATCGCCGCGTGGCCCAGGCCGGTCACCGCAAGCCAGTCAAAGCCCGCGCCCGCGGCAACGCCGACTCCCAGTGGCACTACGCGTGCTGCCACCTTCGCGGCGCCGGTGCTCGCAAAGCGAGCAAGGATGCGGGTGATAATCCGGCCGCCCCCGTGCGTCACAAGGCTTGCGGGCAGCCGCCGCACCGCTGCAAGCGCGATCCGCTCGCCGCCCGCCACCAGGACGTCCTCTCGAAGCTTCACCGCACCGCTCGTGATCCCGACCACCACGAGGGCCTCGATGACCCGATCGTCGGAGCTGCCGAGCTCGTGGCCGTAGATGATCGCGATGGCGAGAACCAGCTCGATCTCCTGCTCGAGCGCGTACAGCGCTTGGCTGGTGAGCGTTCCGACTGCCATCAATGTTCCAAGACCGGGCGCAATTGAAACCGCGCCGCTGATGGCGCCTGTGGTGGCGACCCGCCTGCGGGTGGAACGGATCAGCCGCCGCGCGAGTTGGTCACTTGTAAGGTGCGGATTGGCTTCCTGCAACAGCCGGACCCGGGAGCGAATGGCGGGCTCGCGGCTGTTCACGGCTCGAGAGAGCGTGTGAAGGACCATTCGCAGCTGTGGAGGCAGCTTGTCGAGGTCCATCTGGGAACAGGTTACCGGGCCGGGCTGCGGACGTCTCAGATGCGATCGGATCGCACGAATCGGGGGGCGATTTGAATACCTACTTGCGACATTGTCGCGATAAGGATTAACCTCAGCCGATGGCCTTTGTGACCGCCCTCCTGCGACAGTCATTCGACCGCGGAGAGCGCAGCCGCCTGACGGGCTTCTTCGGGGTCGTCGGCCTGCTCCACGTCGCCGGCTGGGGGCTCTTGCTTTACTACGGCGCGGGTCACCCGACGATCCTTGCGCTGGGGGGTCTCGCGTACACCTTCGGTCTGCGTCACGCTTTCGACGCCGACCACATCGCGGCCATCGACAACACCACACGCAAGCTGCTCCAGGACGGGCGAAAGCCGGTGGGAGTCGGGTTCTTTTTCTCGCTGGGCCACTCGTCGGTGGTGTTCCTGATTGCGGCGGCGCTGGGCCTGGCGGTCAAGTGGATCGTCGAAGGCGTCTCAGGCAATGGGGGAGAGCTGAGGATTGCCGGGGGCCTGATCGCCGGCCTCGTGTCGGGGGGGTTCCTGGTCGCGATCGGACTCATGAACCTCGTGATCCTGATGGACGTCGTTCGCGTCTATCGCCGCATGAAGAGCGGGCAGTATGACTCCGCATCGCTAGAGCACGAGCTCACCGCGGGCGGTTTAATGACCCGAATCTTCGGGCGGCTGTTCCGCGTCATCAAGCACAGCTGGCAGATGTATCCGATTGGATTCCTCTTCGGCCTCGGCTTCGACACCGCATCCGAGATAGCGCTGCTGGCGGTTTCGGCAGGCGCCGCCGCGAATGGCATCCCGTTTGGGGCAGTGATCGCGCTGCCGCTGATCTTTGCCGCCGGCATGTCGCTCATGGACACAGCCGATGGTGCGTTCATGGCGAAGGCTTACTCATGGGCGTTCGCGAGCCCGGTCCGCAAGGTGTTCTACAACCTGACCATGACGAGTCTGTCGGTGTTCGTCGCGCTGTTCGTGGGGCTGGTGGAGCTGGTGCAGGTTCTCATCCACGCGCTCAACTTGAATGGTGGTGTGTTCAGCGCG
>DATCPU010000508.1:0-2135 GCA_036569925.1 Candidatus Dormiibacterota bacterium | reverse complement strand
GCCCTGGTCAAGCCCGACAAGTCGCTCGGCGCGGTCGAGCCAAGCGGCGTGCGCAAGAAGATGAAGGACAAGGCCTTCGCCCGCGCCGTCAACCGCGAGGAGCTCCTCCACGGCGCCGAGCTGCTGGGTATACCCTTCGACGAGCACGTGGAGATCGTCCGCGATGCCCTGAAGCCGATAGCCGAGGAGCTGGGACTGAATCCATGAGCACTGGTGGCAGGGCGCGCGTCCTTCTCATGCATCCGATCCTCGACCCCGGCCCCGCAATCCTCGCTGAGGCCGCGGAGGTCATCCCTTATCCGACCGGCCGTCCCCTGGACGAGGCAAGCATCCGGCAGGCAGCCGAGGGCTGCGTGGGGATCGTGAGCCAGCTGATGGATCCGATCCGCGAGACGGTGCTCTCGACGCCAGGCCTGAAGATCGTCAGCAACGTGGCAGTGGGCTTCGACAACATCGACGTGCCCGCCGCCACGGCGCACAAGGTCATGGTGACCAACACCCCAGGCGTCCTGGACGATGCGACCGCCGACTTCGCTTTCACCTTGCTGATGTCGACCGCGCGCAGGATCGTCGAGGCAGACAGCTTCACGCGCCAGGGACGGTTCACGGGCTGGGCGATCGACATGATGCTTGGCGCCGACGTGCACGATGCCACGCTCGGTTTGGTCGGCATCGGACGCATCGGCCGCGGAGTCGCGCACCGAGCCAAGGGCTTCAACATGCGGGTCCTGTACTACGACCCGCATCCCCTGCCGCCCGATGCGGAACAGCAGCTGGGCGCTGCGCGCGTGGACCTCGGCCGGCTGCTGGCAGAATCCGACTTCGTGTCGGTGCACGTCCCGCTGACTCAAGAGACGCATCACATGATGAGCACCGCGCAGTTCGAGCAAATGAAGAGATCGGCAATCCTCATCAACACCTCGCGCGGACCCGTGGTCGACGAGGCTGCCCTCGTCCAGGCGCTCACCGCAAAGAAGATTGCAGGCGCCGGGCTGGACGTTTACGAGCGGGAGCCGGCGGTGCACCCTGGGTTGATCTCGATGCCGAACGTCGTGCTCGCCCCGCACATCGCGAGCGCAACCGTCCGCACGCGATCCGAGATGTCCGCGATGGCCGCCAGGAACATGGCCACCGCGGTTCGCGGCGGCCGGCCGCCCAACCTGCTCAACCCAGAGGTCAAAAAGTAGCCGCCCCGGCGCGGTACAGGCTGCTGGCTCTCGACCTCGACGGGACCATCCTGAGCGCCACGCTGCAGCTGGATCCGCGCGACGTCGAGGCGGTCGGCCGCATGGTGCGCGCAGGGATCACGGTCGTCGCTTCCACAGGCAGGCCTTTTCCGGGCGCCCTGCCCTGGGTGCAGCGGCTTGCGCTGGAGACTCCGATCGTTTGCTACCAGGGTGCTCAGATCAGGGCCCAGGACGGCGAGATGCTTCTCGACCACGGTATCGAGCATCACCTTGCGATGGAGGTGATCCGCTCTGCCCGCGAGCGGGACGTTCACATCCAGGCTTACTCGAACGATGACCTCCTGGTCGAGCGGGATCGGCCCGAGGCGCACCAGTACGCTGACCACGCAGGCATGGCGATTCACGTGGTCGCAGACCTCGACGCCGCAATGGGGCCCACTACTCCAAAGCTCGTGATGGTCGCCAAAAGCGAGGTGCTCGAGTCTCTGCTTCCCGAGGTGCGAACCCGCTGGCGGGGCAAGCTGAACGCGGCGACGTCGATGCCCACCTATCTCGAGTTCACGAGCATCGAGAGCGATAAGGCACATGCGCTCGCCTTCCTGTGCGAGCGGCTTGGGATACCTCAGGACCAGACCGTCGCTGTCGGGGATGGCCGAAACGACGTCACGATGATTGAGTGGGCGGGCCTCGGGGTGGCCGTGGAGGGAGCCGAGCCTGAGGTTATAGCCGCCGCCGACCGGACGGTGCCCGGACCCGGCCACGGTGGAATCCAACAGCTGGCCGACGTGTTGATCAAGTGATGGGCACTTTGCTGCTGGTTCACGCACACCCGGACGACGAGGCGATATCGACTGGCGGTGTGATGCAGAAGGCGAGGGCGGACGGCCACCGGGTGGTGCTGGTTACCGCCACTCGTGGCGAGGTGGGCGAGATCTACAACATGGACGA
>DATCPU010000507.1:0-1554 GCA_036569925.1 Candidatus Dormiibacterota bacterium | reverse complement strand
GCGCTGCGCCTCCGCTGATGAAGAAGCGCAAGCGCCCTCCGACCAACCGCTCGCGAAGGGGGCCCAGAACCAGGCGTTCGGCAAGCCTGTGCTGGGCCTTCAGCATCGGTCCGGGGTTTGTCTCGTGTGAGAATCGTGTGCCGACGCCGAGGGCCCAATTGAACAGTGCGCGGCGGAATCCCGGCGCTTCCCGCACGCGATCCATCACCCGCGAGTGCATCTTCTCGTAGACCCGCGGAACGCTGAGGAGAATGGTTGGCTGCACGCCGGCCAGGTCGTCGGCGAGCCGGTCGACGCCCGAGAGCCATGTTTGGCCGCCGAACATCAGCACGCTGAACGTGCCGTTGATGCGTTCGAAAACGTGCGAGTAGGGAAGCCACGAGAGGGTGTAGTCCGCATCGCTGAGCGGGTGAACCTTGATGACCGCACGCGTCACGTCCACCAGGTTGCGGTGGGCGAGCTCGGCGCCCTTGGGATCACCGGTGGTTCCCGAGGTGTAGACGATCGTGCAGACGTCGTCGGGCCGGATGTTCTCGAGCCTCGCGAACACCTCGGGTAGATGTTGCGGGGCTTGAGCCAACCATCCCGCGACCTCCCTGTCCATCGTCACGATGCTCCTCAAGGTTTGCGTCGTGGTCAGCTTCGACGCCATGTTGGAATCGGAGGCGATGGCGACCACGGCGTCGCAGTTCGCGGCGATCACCTGGGCCACCTCGGGCACTGTCCCGGAATAGATCGGTACCGAGACTGCACCGGCGGCCTGAATCCCGAAGTCGCAGTAAAGCCATGCAAGGCTGTTAGGTCCCATCAAAACGACATGGTCCCCTGCTCTCACGCCGGATTCCACCAGTGCCGATGCGATAGCCAGAGTGCTGCGCCTCATGTCCGCCCAGGTGTCGACCTTCCAGCCTTTGCCATCGGGGTGGTGGAACAACGGCCGGTCACCGTAGCGCGCGGCCTGGCGGAATAGGACGCCGACGGTGGTGCGGTCGGCGATGGCGTCCGGATTCAGCTGCCGGTCTGCCGTTCCCTCATCCGATGTCCGTATGGACATCGAGCGTTTACTTGACCGCTTTGACGGTCAGCGTGAGCGTGCCGGATGGCACGCTGACAGTTATCTTGTCGCCCTTCTTCTTGCCCACCAGGGCCCGGCCGACGGGGGACTCGACAGAGATGCGGCCCGCAGATGGGTCGCTCTCGACCGCGCCCACCAGGTGGTACGTCTCCGCTGATCCTTCCGTATCCACGACGTCGATGGTCGAGCCCGGGCCGGCGACACTCGAGTGCGACTCCTTGATGATCTGCGCCCGGCCGATCATCTCCTGCAGCTCGTAGATGCGGCTGTCGAGAAGGCCGACTTCCTCCTTCGCCTGCTCATACTCTGGGTTGTCCTCGATATCTCCCGGCTGGAACGCCTCCTTGAGGCGTTCGCCGGCTTCGGCGCGGCGCTTCAACGCAACCTCCAGGTCGCGCTTGAGCTTCTCCAGCCCCTCGGGCGTCAGCAAAACAGGTTCGTTCAGGTCCATCTCCCCAGCCTCGGGCCAACAATAATAC
>DATCPU010000506.1:0-13726 GCA_036569925.1 Candidatus Dormiibacterota bacterium | reverse complement strand
ACAGCTCCATCGTGGTCACCGACCTCATGGGCAACATCCTCTCGACGATCACAGGTGAGACCGGCGCCCGCGCGATGGTGGTGGTCGGGCCAACGCTGTATGTCGCGCTGAGCACCGGCGCCATCGAGAAGATCGACACAGCAAGTCGCACGGATGGGGGCGCGCTGGTCACTGGACTCATCTCGCCGAATGCCCTCGCCTACGCAAACGGCCTGCTATGGACTACCACCAATCTGCCCGGCTCGGTCAAGCTCGCGAGCATCGATATGTCCGCCGTAACGCCATCGGCAACCACCTACGACGGCATCTTCAACTCGACGAACGGCTTGTCGAGCTGCGCGGCCTTCGCGACCAATCACCTGGCCAACCCGAGCTACCTGGTCGCGTTCTCATGCGGTATCGCCTCGACCATCAACCTGATCGACGTGTCCGGTTCGACGCCGGTCCAGACGGCCACCGCCTCTCAGATCCAGACGTACAGCAACCGGGACGTGACTGTGAGCGCCGATGGCTCTCACGTCATGGTCACGTTCGGGTACGAGGTCGACGAGTACAACCTCGCCACCCTCGCACTCGACGGAGTCGTCTATCCGGCCGCCGAGCCCGTGGTCGCGGTCGACACGACGACGACGAATGGGCCTAAAGTCGTAGGAGGACTGCTCGAGACCGGGTTCAACAGCATCCTCGCGTATCCCATCGGTGACCCGACGCAGTCGCTTGCCACCGCTTCGCTCGGGGACGTCGTCACTCGGGGCGTCGCCATCTCGCCTGACGGGCTGACCGCCTATCTGCTGACCACCAATTTCTATGGGATATGGCTCAACCTGCAGGCGCTTCCGGCGCTGGCGGCAGACGGCACGCCCGGGCCACCCACTGGTGTGACCGCCGCCGTCGGAGTCGGCGCAGCGGTGATCGGCTGGACGGCGCCGATCTATCACGGCACGAGCTTTATCACGGGTTACCTGGTGAGCTCGTCGGGTGGTGCGACGAAGACGGTCGGGCCGGATGTCTTCAGCACTCTGATGGCTGGACTGTCGCCGGTACCGCACACCTTCACGGTGAGCACAATCAACTCGCATGGCACCGGCGTGCCGTCGGCGCCGTCCAACGCCGTGACGCCCGTCGGCGGTGGGACTTTGAACGTCCTGACACCGCGCCGAATCCTCGATACGCGCACAGGCAATGGCGGCTTTCCGATCCGGCGCGTCAGCGCGGGCTCTGCTCTGGCGCTCCAGGTCTTGGGACGTGGCGCCGTGCCATCGGTGGGCGTCGGTGCGGTCGTCCTGAACGTGACCGTGACCAACACCTCCGGTCCGGGCTTTGTGACCGCCTATCCTGGCGGCAGCCGCCCCAACGCCTCGAACCTGAACTTCGCGCGCGGTCAGACCGTAGCCAACCTCGTCCAGGTGGCTGTGGGAGCAAATGGCAAGGTCGATCTTTTCGTCGGCGGCGCTTCGGCCGACGTGATCGCGGACGTGGAGGGCTGGATCGGCGACTCGACCGACTCGTACTTCTCCAATGGCTTGTTCAACGCATATGGGCCGGTGCGAGCGTGGGATTCCCGGCAGATCTCGACCGCGAACGGCTGGGTGCACAGGCCATTGGGTCCGCGGCAGACGCTGACGCTTCAGCCTTTATGGAACCCGTCGATCCCGTCGATCGGCGCGGTGATGCTCAACATCACAGCCATCGGCGCAAGGCGAGCCGGCTATCTCACCGCCTACCCAGCTGGAGGCACATTGCCTCTGGCGTCGAACGTGAACTACAGCGCCGGGCGCGCGGTGCCCAACCGGGTCATCGTCGGAGTCGGCACCAACAACAGCGTGTCGATCTACAACGGCGGCGGCACCGTCGACGTCGTCGTGGACCTGAACGGCTGGTTCAGCGGAGGCGCCGGCGGTACGGGCAGCGCGCTGATCACCGGCGTGCCATCGCGCTTCTGGGACACCCGCAAGCAGGGCCTCAGGCTCGGACCGGGCTACGTCGACGACTTTCGCCTCAATCCTTCCGGAATCACAGCGCTGTCGGCGAATGTGACCGCGACCAGGCCCTCGGCTCCCAGCTTCCTGACCCTCTACCCCGATGATGGTTCGTTCGGTCACGGCACACCGCCGACGGCTTCCGATCTCAACTTCGTCGGAGGCCAGACAGTGGCCAACATGACCGTGGTGATGATCCCTTCGGACTTCGCATTCAATGTCTTCAACGGAACCGGGTCCACCGATTTCATCATCGATGTGGACGGGGTCTACGGACCGGTCACCGAGAGACTCGTGGACACCGCCGGCCCTGGGTTCGTGCCTGAGAGATTCAAGGAGCCTCAAGCGGCGCCGCGCGCGCCATCACGCTACCGCTCGATTCAGGCGCCTGGCTAGGCCAGCCGGCACTCGACTTAGCCGAGCAGCCGACGGATCGCGATGCTGATCAAGCGCGCGGCGGCGTCCGCGTCGCGGCCGCCCGTGGCCAGCGTTTCGTAGCTCTCCAAAGACGTCATCGCGGTCAGAAGGTCGGCTTTGTCGTCGAGGTCGGCCGGCGGAGGGGTCAGCCGCCGCAGAAGGACCGCGATGGCTTGCCGCCGCCGCTGGTTACGGTCCTCGTAATCGGTGAATTCCGGATCCAGCGCGCTCAGCGCGCGAAGTCGCTGAACGACCAGCCGCTCCGATTCCCACAGGTGCATGAACACCTGCACCAGGATGTCGAGGCCGGCGAGCGGATCCGGAGCGGTGAACGCCTCGGGCAGCCGGCCGATGCCGCCTCTGGAAGCGAGGTCGTCGGACAAGGCCGCGATCAGGCCCGGCTTGGAGCCGAACTGGTGGTAGATCGTCATCCGGGCCACGTCGGCCAGCTCCGCCACGGCGTCGATGGTGAGTGCAGGTCCGCCAGAGCGGCTGAGCAGCCCGCGCGCAGCCTCCAGGATGCGAGAGCGCGTCTCTTGCGTGGCGGACGAGCGCCGTTCCGACTGGTAGCTGCGGGGGCTCACCAGTTGACTGTACCTCAGAATTAGGTAGACTATCCATACAAATAATCTTGGAGGTGGGTAGGTAATGCGGTTCGTCCTCGTGACTCAGATCGTCGCTCGCGCAATCGCCGTGGTTCAGGTGGCCCTTGGGATCGTGGTCTGGACGGGGCACGGCGATTCGCTGATCCCGGTACACATCGCGGTGGGGCTACTTCTAGTTGCCGACCTCTGGGCCGCTGTCGTGCTCGGCCTGCGGTCGGGTGCCCCGATCCCCCTGGCCATCCTGGCCCTCGTCTGGAGCGTGGGCATGCCGGTGTTCGGCCTGGTCCAGGTCAATGTCCTGGAGGGAGACCTTCATGTCGTGATCCAGGTTCTGCACCTGGCGGTCGGACTCATCGGCGTCGGCCTTATCGAAGGGCTGGCTCGCAGCGGCGGGCGACGCGGCAAGGTCGCGGCATGAGGCCGACGCCGTTTCGTTTCGGCGTCAACGAAGCGCCGGGGCCGGAAACGTCAAGCCATGCCCAGCGCTACGAGTCACTGGGGTACGACGTGCTGCTGGCGCCCGACCGGCCGCAGCTGCCCTCTCCCCTGCCGATACTGGCTGCTGCCGCCGCGGTTACCCAGACGATTGGGTTGGGCACGTACGTCTTGGCGGCGACCCTGCATGAGCCACGAGAGCTGCTGAGGCAGCTGGAGGCTCTTCAAGCCGTGGCAGCGATCCGGTTCGAACCCGGTTTCGGCGCCGGCCTCGATGCGGGTTCGGGGGCCGAAAAACGCGGGCGGCTAGTCGCGCTTCTGGAGTTGGTGCGAGAGGAGCTCGTTGACGCCCGCATCCTGGTCGCGGCTTCCGGCCGAGCTGGATTGGAGGTGGCGGCACGCTTTGCGCGGACAGTGGCCCTCAGCCTTCCACCGGCGGCGAGCGATGCTGACATCCAGGAGCGCGTTGAGCTGCTCCGCAGCGCTGCTGACAGCATCGAGGTCAACTACAGCCTCAGCGCCGTGGGGGATATACCCGCTCCCTGGCTGGCAAGGCAAGGGCTCGACGTGCAAGCGCTGCGCGCAGCAGGCGCCGCCTCGGTGCTCTGGGGCGATGTGGATGCGATGTGCGAACAGCTGGAGCGGCGGCGGGAAAAGCTGGGCATTTCCTACTGGACGGTGCCGGCGGCATTCGCCGAGCACCTGGCCCCGGTCGTCTCGATGCTCCGGAGCCGCTGACCCGCCGCGGAAACAATCCGGGTCATCCTCCCGGCTGACCCATCATCCGTGAGGGTGATCAACTCTAGCCGCCAGTCTGACGACAGCCGTACGACGCGCCCATAGGCTCCTATCGATGTCACCAACCGGTAAGCAAAGGAGCCTTTGAAATGACCTCGGTTCGTCACCTCCCAACCCGCACCCTCGCTGGCGTCGCGGCCGCGTTCATACTCGGATACCCATGCTTCGTACTTGCGGCCAACGTGGTCCAGCTCGGCCACTACGACGCCGCCAGCCAAGCGATGAGCGCCCTCGCATTGGGCCGCGACGGCTGGTTGATGACGCTGGCCTTCATTAGCCTCGGCGTCGGCAACCTGCTGATGGGGCCCCTCGTTCGGCGGTTGGTGCCGCGAGCGATCGTCGGCCCCGGCTTGCTAGCAGCCAGCGCCTGCACGACACTTCTATCGGCGGTTTTTCAAACCGATGCCGACGGCGCGTCCTCGACCCTACATGGAACCATCCACATCGCCCTGGGGCTCGGGAGCTTCGTCCTCGTGATCGCGTCAATGACCGCATGCGGCGTGTCTTACCTGCGCTCCAGCTCGCACCGGGGGCTGGGTGTCGCAAGCCTAATCTGGGCCGTCCTCCAACTCGGCGCCGTCGTCTTGACCTTCGTCCTGCCGGACTCGCTCTTCGGGGTCGGCCAGCGGGCCATCCTTGCCGTCGCCATCACCTGGCTGTTGACGACCTGCGTGGTCGCCTTCCGCAATGCCGGCTACGGCTCCCCGACGCGTCTACACTCGGCCGTTCCATTAGTCGGATCGGCACGCTGACCTCGGCCCCATCGTCGCAGACCGGTCGAAACCTTCCCTCAACGAGGGCGCTACTCGCCGTAGCGCCCTTCGACCTGGTCATCGTGGCGATCGTCATCGCCGTTGCGGAGGCCGAGGTCTGGCTCCCGCCCGGTGGTTGTGTTGGCGGGCAGTTTCCGTTCGGGCTCTGCAATTTCGGCGAGTCGCTGGCGCCTCACGTCGTCGCCGTGTTGTACACAACGGCCATGGCCCTGGCTTTGCTGGAGCGGCGCCGCTGGCCCCTACAGGTCCTGGTTTCAATCTCTGCTCTGTCCATACTCGTCGCGCTGATCTGGGTAGCTTCGCCTGGACTGGGATATTTCGTCCCGCTGCTGATAGCCGGCTATTCCGTGGGTCGCTACGATCGCGGACGGCATCCATGGCTCACGCTGCTCGGCGCCGCCGTGATCATCTTCGCGACCAGTGCCATCCATGATCTCCGCGTCCCCGGTCAGAGTCCCGGCGGGCTGGTGGCGACGTATGACATCGTCCTGCTCGGAGCTCTCCCGATGGGCCGAGCGCTGCAGACACAAGACCTACGAGCCGAGCTGGCGGCAGCGCAGGCTCGCGAGGCGCGGCTGGCCCAGGAGGATGCAGCACACAATGCAGTCGAGGAGGAGCGCGCGCGGATCGCGCGCGAGCTCCACGACGTTGCCGCGCACGGCGCGAGCTTGATCGTTGTCCAATCGGTGGCAGCCCAGGGCGTGTTCGACTCCAATCCGCAGCGCGCACGTTCCGCGCTTGAATCGATCGAGTCGGAGGCCCGCACGATGCTGACCGAGATGCGACGGCTGCTGGGAAGGATTTCGCCCGGTCCGGGTGACACCAGCGCCTCAGATCCTCGGGAGACGCTCGAGCAGCTGGTGGCGCGGGTCCGCGCAGCCGGGCAGCCAGTGGAGGCGCGCGTCGACCCTGAGCTGGGACTGGGCGACGATCTTGAGCTGACGGTGTACCGCTGCGTTCAGGAGGCGTTGACGAACGCGCTCAAGCATGCGCCTGGCGCGATGACGACTGTCGTTGCGCGCAATGAGGCTGGGAGAATCCAGATCGACGTCGACAACGGACCGCCGACAGAGCCGGATGCTTCGCGGAGCCAATCAGGTTCCACTGAGGGCGGCCGCGGCTTGGCCGGCATGCAGGAGCGCGTGGCGGCTGTCGGAGGAGCCTTTGCGGCCGGACCGACCCCGGAGGGTGGGTTCCAGGTGCGGCTGTCGCTGCCCGTGGCCGCTAGATCCAAGTGATCAAAGTCTTCATCGTCGACGACCAGGCGTTGATCCGGGATGGCCTGCGGACAATGCTCGAGCTGGACGAAGGCATCTCGGTCGTCGGAGAGGCAGCCGACGGGAGTGCCGTGTTGGAGGCAGTTCAGAGGACTCGGCCGGATATCGTCCTGATGGACATTCGAATGCCTGGCGTCGATGGTCTAGAGGCGACGCGCCGGTTGCTACGGCGACCGGGCGGCCCGAAGGTGCTCGTCCTCACGACATACGACGCCGACGAACACGTAGTTGAGGCCATGCGCGCCGGGGCGTCGGGGTTCCTGCTGAAGGACCTGCGGAAAGGGCAGCTGGTCAGGGCGGTTTACCAAGCCGCTGCGGGCGATCTGGTAATCGATCCCTCGATCACCAGGCGGCTGATCGAGAAGGTCACAGATAAAGGACGCGCGCGCACCGAGGCACGTTCTACGTTAAGCCGGCTGACGGAGCGGGAGGTCGAAGTGTTGCGGCTGATGGCTCGCGGCCTGACAAACGCGGAGTTGGCGGGTGACCTTTCGATAAGTGAGTCGACTGTGAAGACGCATGTGGCACGAGTTCTGGACAAGCTCGAGGTGCGCGACCGCGTCCAAGCGGTGATCCTTGCTTATGAGATCGGCCTGATGGACAACGATTAGTCCGCAGACTGCTCGTCCAGCCGAATGAGCTCAGATGCGGCTTGGTTTGCTTCACAAGGCTCCCACGTCATGGTGATCATCAAATCTTCTCCGCAGGCGCCAGCCCGCATACGCAACCACGATGAGGAAAATTAGCAAGATCGCGACAACGACGCGTGAATCCGAAGCGGCGATGCTCGCTGCGTCCGGCTGCGCGATCGTCCGCGGATTCGTGCCGGCACCGGCTCCCTGACCTTCTCTGAGCGACGAGGAACCTGCGCGGGGAGAGAGCGCTCGCGAGTGGCTCCGGGGCGGCGTTGTGGCCGTAACCGTATGAATGGGCGGGAGAAGGTGGCCTGCGCCGACGTGAGGCGGCAGCACGGCTGCGGAACCTGGGGAGCTTTGATCTGGCAGCCTGGGAGATGCAGAACTCGGCTTCGATGGATTGGCGCCGCGCGTGCCGGCGTGACCCTGAGGTCCCTGGCACACCGGCGGGCGCCCTGACTGAACCTGGAACACCGCTCTGATGCGGTTGTTGTAGGCATCGGCTACAAACAGATCTCCGTACGTGTCGGTTGCGACGCCGTACGGGCTGTTAAGCCGCGCGAGCGGTGATGGGCCACCGTCTCCCGTAAATCCGGCAACGACCCCGCATTCGCCGATGACGGTGGAGATCACCCCATTAGCGGCGACCATCCGAACTCGCTGATTGAGCGTATCGGCTATGAATAGATTCCCGGCGCTGTCGAAACTCAGCCCAAACGGAAAATTGAGCTCGGCGAGGTTGGCCGCGTGACCGTCGCCGCCCGCGCCGGAGACTCCGTCACCCGCCACGGTGGTAATGAGGTCGGATACGTGATCGACCTTCCTCACTCGATTGTTGCCGGAGTCGCTGATGAAAAGGTCACCGTTCGCGCTCACCGCAACTCCACGTGGCTGATTCAGAGCGGCGCCTGACGCGAGCACGCCATCCCCGGAGAATCCCACCGCGCCGGTGCCGGCCACAGTCGTTATCCGGCCTGTGGCGTGATCTATTTCACGTACTCGATTGTTCCCCGTATCGGCGAAGTAGATATTGCCGCTCGTGTCGACTGCAAGATGCCTCGGCGCGTTAATCATGGCTGCGGTGGGGACACCACCATCACCGGAGTACCCTGCAGTCCCGTTGCCGGCGATCGTCGTGATGATCTGGTTTGAATGGTCCACCTTACGAATCACGTTATTGCCGGTGTCACTGATATAGATGTTCCCGTCAGAGTCCACTGCCACGCCACGCGGACCGTTCAGCTGCGCCGCGGCCGCCGAACCGTGATCGCCGGAGTAGCCCGGCCTCAAGAATCCATCGCCGGCGACGGTCGTGATCAATCCGTCCGCCGTCACCTCGCGAATGGCGTTATCCGCGAAGTCGGCTACGTACTGATTTCCCGAGCTATCTGTCGCAACGGCATATGGAGTCCCCATCTGAGCCTGAACCGCGGGGCCCGCGTCGCCGGAAAGGCTTGGGGTGCCATTGCCGGCGATTGTGGTGATGGTCGGATTGCTCATCGTTATTGCCCGTACGCGGAAGTTTCCGGAGTCGGCAACGAAAAGCACGTTGTCACTTGTTCCAAGCACGGTCCAGGCCCCGATTGCCAGGGCGGTAGGGGACTGGAGCTGTGCGTTCAGAGCGCCGCCGGCGTCCCCGGAGAAGCCCGCCTGGCCAGTCCCAGCAAATGGCACGATGTCTCCGCCAGGCTGGAATTCGCGAATGACGTTCGACCCCCGATCCGCTACGTAGATAGTGTCAAAGAACTCGGCAAGGCCCCATGGTTGATTCAGGCGAGCCGACGTCGCCGGGCCGTTATCGCCTGTATTGCCTGGCAAGCCAGTACCTGCAATCCGGGTTGGTGTATTCAAATACAGCTGCCATATCACATGGGTGGCAGCATCCGCCACAGCGACGAAATCCTGGCCCGAGCCCATCTCGATAATTCCCGTCGGGAAGCCGAAGCCGTAGAACCACGTGGAAATGATCCCGCTACCGTTGATGATTCGGACCGCTCCATTGTCGCTGTCCGACACGTAAATGCCGCCAAGCGATCGACAGGCAATCCCATACACCGCCCCGAGGCGAGCGTGCGTGGCAGGTCCGTTGTCACCGGAATAGCCCGCCATTCCAGTGCCTGCCACAGTGCTGATTCGACCACTTGAGTCGATTTTGCGAATTACATAGGCCTGGCTGTCAGCGAAGTAAGTGTTGCTGCCGCAGACTGCCACGGCGCTCACCCCGCCGATCATGGCTGCACTGGCGGGGCCACCGTCGCCGGAGTATCCGAACGCGTTGATCCCTGCCAGCGCGGTCTCCTGCCCAGTCGGGAAGGACAGACTACGCAGCGCCGAGCCGGATTCATCTCCGATGTAGACATTTGAGCCCTTGAGAGCAAGCGCATAGGGATCCTGGGCCACAGCCAGTGCATTTCCCGCACCAAGCGAACCGGCCTGCGTTGCGATGTTGCCCGGGAGTGTGACCTCCGGGACGACAGCGTTCGAGTGAGTTGACGCTCCGGCCGAGCCGTAGGAGTTCGTCGCAGCGACTGTGAACGTGTATGGCACGTGGTTGTTGAGGCGAGTGATCGTCGCGGTGGTCGGCGTTGGCGCGCCGCCGACCACTAGGGCGGCGAGCGGAGTGGCACCCTGGTATGGCGTAACGGAGTAGCCATGAACGAGATTGCCGTTGTCCACCGGCGCGGTCCAATGGACGACCACCTGAGAGTTGCCGGCAGTCGCCGTGACACCTCCCGGGCTTCCAGGCGGAGTCGGAGCCTGAACTCTCAATACGAAGCCGGCGTTCTGAGGGCTTGGAAAGCCAACGAATGCGTTCTGCTGAGAGTCAACGGCAACCGCGGTCGAATACAACTGTCCGGCTGTTGCAGAGCCACCTTCGGTGAACTGCGTTGAACAGCCTGAATTGACCGCCTGGTCGCAACCCGCGACTGTTGAGATCACACCATCCTGGCCGACGACCCTAACCGACCGGTCACCCCTGTCGGCGATGTAAATGAGCCCTTGGCCGTCTACGTATACCTCCTGCGGGTCCGACAGCAGCGCGGATGTTGCTGAGAGGCCATCCCCAAGCGGGGACGCCGAGCTGCCCAGGCCGCCGCCCGCGAACGTTGTGATGACCCCTCCCGAGAGCCGTCGAACGCGATTGTTCGCCGAGTCGCTGACAAGGAGATCGCCCGCCGCGTTAAATGCGAGGTACCTGGGGGAGTTTAGAAGCGCTGAAGTGCCTGGGCCTCCGTCCCCTGAGAAGCCTGCTGCGCCTGTTCCCGTCACCGTGCTGATCACACCGGTCAAATGATCGATTCGCCTGACCCGTTGATTGTTCGTGTCAGCAATCAGGACGTTTCCGACCGAGTCAACCGCCACACCGTTCGGGTGGTCGAGCTCTGCAGCCGTTGCCTGTCCGCCATCGCCACTGAATCCCTCGGTCCCCGTCCCGGCCACGGTGGTGATGGTTCCGCTGGTGTCGACTCTGCGAATCTGGTTCGTCCCGATGTCCGCGATGAAGAGGTCTCCCGAGGCGTCAAGGGCGATTGTGTTGGGTTGCGACAGATGTGCGGTGGTTGCGGCGCATGGCTCAACGCATCCGGGTCCGCCGCCTGCAACGAGACTGATGGTGCCATCGGGCGCGATCTTGCGGACCCGGCCATTTTCGGGATCTGTCAAGTAGAGGTTGTCTGAAGGGTCGAACGCCAACCCCGCCGGGTTGCACAGCTGGGCTGACAGGGCCTGACCTCCATCGCCGGCAAAGCTGCATGAGCTTCCAGATCCGGCCGACGTGGTCATTAGGTTCGTGGTGTGATCCACCCTGCGCACTCGACCCAGGTAGTAATCGGCGATGAAGAGATTGCCAGACGAATCGGCGGTTATCGACTGCGGAGAGTAAATAAAACCAGATTTTGCAGGTATTCCATTGGCTGAGCTGCCGCCTCCTCCCGCATAGGTGGTGATCGTCCCGGACGTATCGACCTTTCGCACGCGGCGGTTGTTGTAATCGGCGATGTAAACCGCCCCGGCAGCATCGGTCCGGACGGCCACCGGGCTGTTCAAGAAGGCGCCCGCCGCTGTCGCCGGTCCACCGTCTCCCCCGAAGCCTGCATCCGCCTGCCCGGCGAAAGTGGTGATCGTTCCCGACGTATCCACACGCCGGATGCGGTTCAGCCCGAGCCCGCGGGCGATCCCCCCTCCTTCGGCGATATAGAGGTCGCCGCCAATGTCCACGGCCACTGACCAGACCCTGAGATCCGCTGCCAAAGCAGGTCCGCCATCGCCCGAGTAGCCGTCGGTTCCATCGCCGGCAACTGTCGTGATGACGCCCGTGGCATCTACCTTTCGGACCCTGTTATTGCCAGAATCGGCGATAAAAAGATCGCCGGCCGAATCCGCCACCACGTCGCGCGGGCCTGAGAGAGAGGCCGACGTGGCAGGGCCTCCATCACCCGAAAAGCCAACGGCTCCGGTGCCGGCGACCGTGGTGATGATCCCGCTGATGTCGACCTTCCGAACGCGATCGTTCAGAGCGTCGGCGATATACACGTTCCCCACTGAATCCGTGGTGATGGCCGCGGCCCGCAAGGAGGCGGATGTGGCCGCGCCCCCGTCTCCAAGACTGTGGCCGCCGCCAGCGAAGGGTGATTCGATTCCAGTGGCAAGATCAACTGCTCGAACTACACCGTTGTTGACGTCATCGCTCACGTAAAGCATCGAGCCGTACACGCCAACCGCCAGGGGCGTCTGGCCCATCTGCGTCGCGATTCCGGATGTTCCGCCCCCTGCGAACGTGGATATCGTGTCGGCGCCCAGGGTTGACGCGCTTGTGGGCTCGACGGTGGCGGTCGCCACCCAAAGTCCGGCGCCCGACGCACCGAACATCACAAGGCCGACAACACGGCGGACTGTCAATGACTCGCCTCCCACGCATTAATCCACGAAAAAAACCAGCCGACGGTCACAGCATCGCTGCGCGACCCCTCGGATCTTGAATCCCGAACGAATTCGGTATTGCTGGAGGCCAGGCGATTGAACCCCGGCTCTCGCAGTCTTGAAATCTACGCGGTTTCGCCCAGGATGACGGCTTCTTACTGGATTCAGATCAATTCGAGGCGCTCGCGCATGGTTTCAGCAACTCGATGCCACGGTGCCCAACCGGCGACGAATAGACAATTTGGTCGCGGGTCGGGGTTTAACGCCCTCCCGAAATCTGGACATGGTCCACGGGGGCCGCTACGCGCGGTCAGCTCCTGCTTCTAGCGTGGTTCTGTCGACGCGACCCAGCGCGCGATCTGCGCTCGCGAGCTGAAGCCGAGCTTGTTGAGGATGCTGCGGACGTGGCTGTCGACAGTGCGTTCCGAGATGAACAGCCTGACGCCGATCTGCTTGTTGCTCATGCCGTCGGCGATCAGCCGTGCAACATCCGCCTCTCTTTTGGCGAGCGCTCCGAGCGCTGCGGTGTCGCTCTTTGACGGTGCGGCGGGCTGCGGTTCGCCCAGTGCCATACGGACGGCACTGGCGCGGCTCAGCCTTTTGCCAATCCCGAACTCCGCCTCGTACTTCGACCTTCCCAGCGCGGCCGTCGCTCCCTCTTCCGCCTGGTTGAGGACCGGCGCGAGCACCGGCATCACGATCGCGCCGGCGCCGAGGCGGATGGTCTCGGAGGCGCCTAGCAGCTGCGCCGCCACCTTTGCTTGCCCGGCGACCGTGGCGTGAAATGCGAGGCCGGCCAGCACGTAGTACTGCCCGATGCGGTCGTCGATCTGGTAAGCGATTCGCAGCGACTCTTCATAGCGCGTCTTCGACTCGTCGAGCTCACCGAATGAGAGGGCCGCCGTGCCCAGGTTGAGGTTCATCATGTGGAGGGCGTACAGGTCCCCCACCTGCCGGCTGAGACGCGCGCCTTCGGTCGCCGCCGCACGCATCGCGTCGAAGTCTCCGTCGAAGATCGCGTTGAGCGACCGCGCCTGCAGTACGCCGACCTTCGTTGCCACGTCGTCGATCTCGCCCGCGATCGCGGCAGATTCATCGAGCATCTTCAGAGCAGTCGCACGGTCGCCTGCCATGTTCGCCGCGATCGAGGCCATCGAGTAGGAGTTCGCGAGCTGGACCAGACTCCCTGCGTCGCGCGACGCGCTGATCGCGCGTTGGAGCCGAGGTGTGGCTGCCTCCCAGTCGCCCTGCAGCACCGCGAGAAAACCGCGAATGAACCATGACCACCCGAGCGTGGCTGGATCTCCCGGACCTGAGGCGAGAAGCTCGTCCAGCCAGCGCACGCCTTCAGTGGTCGCGCGCGTGATCCAGTACCAGCTGAGCGACGTGGCAAGCGTGATGCCGTTCATCGAATCGGATGCGAGCAGGCATCGCCGCAGAACTGAGCGGATGTTGTCGATCTCCAGGTCCATCCAGGCCAGCCAGGCGGGAAGCCGGAACCGTGCGCCCAGTGACATGGCGCCGCACGTCGCGACGTAGTGCTCGGTGCACCGCCGCTCGACGTCGTCTTTTTCGCCGGCCTCGCCGAGCTTATGCGACGTGTACTCGCGCATCGTCTCGTGGAGGCGATAGCAGTCGGTGCCGCCGACGTTTTCCCTGAGTACGAGCGACTTGTCGACGAGCGACGACAGCAGGTCGAGGGCCCGAGGCGCGAGGTTTGGCGACGTGCAGACCGCCGAGGCGTCTTCGAGCGTGAACCGGCCGGCGAATACGCACAGGCGCCGGAGCAACGTCCGCTCGTCCCCCGTCAGCAGGTCGTGGCTCCAGTCGATTGCCGTTTCGAGCGTCTGGTGGCGCGGGAGCGCGGCGCGGCCTCCACTCGAGAGG
>DATCPU010000505.1:0-6401 GCA_036569925.1 Candidatus Dormiibacterota bacterium | reverse complement strand
GTGCACGCTCAGATCGGCGGTTGCGTACTAGGCCGCCCGCCGCTTTGAGGATTTCAGGGCCCCCACGCAATGCTGGAAAGCGCAGCAGCAGCTCGTGCTCGGCGGAGCGAAGGGTCGTATGGCTGAGAAGCTCCTCGAGCGCGACGAAGTCCCGCACAGCGAGAGCGGCTCGGACGCCGGCCTTGACCTGTGCCGGAAGCTTGACCGCATCCATGATTCCGTGGAAGAACTCGGAGTGGCCGACGTCCACCTGGTAGCGGCGCAAGCCCGTGGCCTCCAGGCAACGCGCTGCCAGCGCGATGACCTCGGCATCGGCCACTGCTCCTGGCGCTCCAACCAGCTCTGCTCCGACCTGGTAGGTCTCTCGCCGCAGCTGGAAGCGCCCTTCATCTGTCGATAGCACGGGGCCCGCGTAGCAAAGGCGCAGCGGAAGCGACGCCGAACGAAGCTTTCCGGCGACCAACCGCGCGACAGGGACGGTACGCTCGCTGACCAGCGCCACGATCTCGCCGCGCGCGTCGGCGAACTTGAAAAGGCGCCGGCGCTGCTCGGGGCCGAGGCCCAGCTCGAGCACATCGGTGCTCTCGACCATCGGGGTGATGACATGCCGGTAACCCCAGCGGCGCATCTCGCCCAGGACCGACTCCTGGGCTGCGCGTATGACCTCCGCCTCGTGCGGCAGCAGATCCCGGAAACCGGGCACACCGCCTAGGGACACGGCTGGAAACCTCGCCGAGAGATTCGGTGTCCAGGTGGTCCAGCTGCTAGGCGCGCCCGAGCACCGGAGCGCGCGCATCGGTAGATGCGTAAGCGAGGAGCGGACGGCGCAACAACGCAGATGGGCCGCATGGGCGCCGAAGATCCGGCGACGGCTTCCGGACGCGTCCCTTTAACTGATGGCGACGGCGAGCTACTGTCGGTGAAGAGACCTCCGGGCTCGGGCCACCGACCGTCGATCAGCTGTCATCGTCGTCGTCGTCGTCATCTTTCTCGTCGTCGTTGGTCTCGACGAAGTCCAGCGGCTCGGCATCGTCATCAACGGCGTGCATGCCCTCTTCCATATCGCCACCCTCGACGACAGTGTCCGAGCTGGTCTCCTCATCGTCCTCGCCGGCAAAGATCTCGACCTCTCGAGCGAGCAGGCTCTCCTTCGTGTAAGGCCTGAACTCGACCTCACGCTTCCGGCGCATTGGAAAGCTCGGCTTGCCGGCGAACTTCGGGTCCTGGTAGGTCTCGCGAACGATCAGCTTTACGGCGGTGCCTTCGCACGACATGACCCCGGCCTGGTACCTGTTGCCGCCGCGCATGAACTTGATCAACCGGCGGGCGAGCTTGGCCTCGAGCAGGCCGAGCTTGACTCCCCGCGAGGTCTCGGCGAGCACACCGTCGCCATCGATTCTCAGTTCGGCGACATCGCCCGCAGCAACCCTTGAGCAGATGTCGGACCCAGGTGGATTCTCGAGCGTGGTGATGACGGTCTTCCCCATCTCCTCGACGAAGAGGTTGAGGTCGACTCGGGTGCCACCGACCTTGAGGCCTTCCTTCTGGTGGAGCAGCGCGTTGATCCGTGCCGCGTTCTTCTTCGCGATCGAGTTCATCGGGTTGAGCTTGAGCGCGACCTCATAAGCGGCCTTCGCATCTTTCAGCTTCCCTAGCTCAGACAGGGCCTTGCCCAACCGGTTCTGGGTCTCTTCGTCGGTGCCAAAGCTCTCGATGATGAACTTGTTGAGCTTCGCTGCCTCATCCCACTTGCCTGCGATAGCGAGCTGAACCGCTTCGTCTCCATACTGCGAGCGGGGCTTGAGGTGCTCTGCGGACTCGGTCTTCAACGGGCGCTCCTATGACTCTGGTTGAGGGCAATCACGAGTATAAGTTCTACCGGCACTCGACACCTTGCCCACACCTGCGGCGACAATCACCGCGTGCAACCAGCGCTTGGGTCGATTGCGTGCATCGGCGCCCTCGCACTCCTGCCTCTGGCGGCGTGTTCTGGTGGCAGCTCCGGCACGAAGGCCGGCATCGAGATCGGGGTCGACCTGCCGCTGTCCGGCGTCGAGGGGCGTGCCGGCACGCCGACGCTGAACGGGGTTCGTTTCTTCGTGCACCAGCATCCGACGCTGGACGGCTTCACCGTGGCGGTCAGCGCCCGTGACGATGCCATCAATGGCGTGCACAACCCGAAGCTCGGGGCCGAAAACACAGCAGCCTTCGTCAACGACCCGGTCGTGCTGGGCGTCGTCGGTCCTTTCGACTCGACAGTTGCGAGGGCGGCGATCCCGGTCGCGAACCAGGCGCACCTGGCGATGATCAGCCCCTCGGCCAGCGATCAGTGCCTCACCAGGCCGTTGTTCATCCCGGCCGGCCTGAGCCCCGCACGAAAAGCTGTCGCGTGCAACGAGGTCGGACTGCCGCTGCCCGCCGATCTGCGGCCGGATAAGGTGAACAACTTCTTCCGGCTTGCCAGCACCAATGATCTCCAAGGGGCGGCCGCGGCCGACTTCGCGTACAAGGATCTGCACCTTCTCCGAGTGGCGGTCCTATCCGACCATGAGGCATACGGCCAGGCGCTCGCCAGCGGCTTTCGGACGCGCTTCAACAAGCTGGGGGGCCTCGTTGTCCTCTACCAGGATGTCGTGCCTGCGACCAACTTGAATCTGGCCGCCTTCTTCGGCCAGGCCAAAAAGGAAGGAGCTGGGGGCGTGTACTTCGGTGGTGTCTCGGCGAACCACGGCTGCTCGATCCGCGCCCAAATGGTCGGGGTGCTGGGAGCGTCTGCGCCGTTTCTCGGAGGAGATGGGATAGCCGAGGACCCCGCCTGCGTGCACGACGCGGGCGCCGGCGCCTCGGGGATCTATGCCACGGTGCCGGCGCCCGACGCTGACCAGGCACCGAACGCCAGGGACGCGATCGCCGCATTGAAAGCGGCATATGTCCGCCACACCGACTACGGCCCGTACACGATGCTGGCGTACGACGCGGCGGCGGTCCTCTACGACGCCATCGATAAGGCAATCAAAGCCACCGGGGGCAAGCTCCCAAGCCGGGCGGACGTCGTGTCCAGGCTTGCGGCAACCACGGCTTTCGCCGGTGTCACCGGTACGTTCGGCTTCGATTCCGCAGGGGACACCACCGACCGGATCGTTTCGATTTTCGAGGCCCAGAGCTCCGATCCGGCGGCCCCGTGGCCCTGGGTGGGAACCGTGGACTACAGCGCCAGGCTCCCGTATTGACAGTGCTCCGGGCTCAATTCATGGTGCCGAAACTCAATCCGTCCTTGAACTTGGAGTTGCAGGCGCTATAGTCTCCGACTGGAGTAGTGGTCGGCCACCCCATGTGGCCGCACTCGTCGTCGGCGCACTCTCGCCCCGATCGTGAGGATTGGGAAGAGGGCGGCGAGTGAGGGGGAGACTGAGGAAACGCCGTCCGAAGCTCCCCAGGTAACACATAAGGGGGAACCGAATGGTTCGAGCTAGGGGACTCGTAGTCCTCACATTGGCGGCGTTGTTCGCCTTCGCCTGCGGTGGCAGCACCGGCACCGGCGGCACGAAGGGCACCATCGAAATCGGGTCAGACTTTCCGATCTGTACGACCGGCGGCCTGTCGACCCAGAACGGCGTGAAGTTCGCGATCGACCAGAAGAACGCCGCTGGAGGCGTCAACGGATTCCAGATTGCGTTCCAGGGATTCGACGACTGCCGGCAGGGCTCCTACTCCGCCGACGCCGGCGTCGAAAACGTCCAGACGATGCTGGGCAACCCCAAGTTCGTCGGCATGATCGGCCCGTACAACTCAGCAGTGGCTAAGGCCGAGATCCCGATCGCGGCTCCGCAGCACTTCACCATGATCAGCCCCGCCAACACCAACCCTTGCCTCACCAAGGACATCGCGGGCTGCGCATACCACCCGCAAGACCTTCGCAGCGGCAATGCCAACAACTACTTCCGCGTCGTCACCACTGACGACTACCAGGGTCCTGCGATGGCCACCTACGCGTACAGCACGGTCAACGTCCACAACATCGGCATCCTCGACGACAGCACGGTGTTCGGCGTCGGGATCGCCGGCGCTTTCGAGGTCAAGTTCAAGGCACTCGGCGGGACCACGACCCACTCTGAGTACCAGAAGGCGACCACCAGCGACTGGAAGTCGATCTTGCTCAAGTTCAAGAACGCCGGCGCTCAGGGCGTTTATGTCGGCGGCACCGACGACCAGAACATCTGCATCCCACGCAAGCAGATGAAGGACATCGGCTGGGACGTCCCGTACTTCGGCGGTGACGGCATCGAGACCACGAACTGCATCGACCAGGCCGGTAGCAACGACATCAACGTCAACGCGACCTCAGCCGGAGCCGACGCGACCCAGGTCCCAGGTGCGGCCGCAGCTATCGCGGCGTTCCGCGTGGCCTTCCCAGGCGCGAACGACTTCGGTGGATACACCATGCAGGCCTATGACGCCACCAACGCGCTGATGGCGGCAATCGGCCGGGCGATCACCGACGCCAACGGCGGCAACCCCACCCGCGAGCAGGTCAGGGCCCAGATGGCCCAGACCAAGGGCTTCGTCGGAGTGGTTGGAACTTACGACTTTGACCAGAACGGCGACACCAACCTCAAGATCGTCTCCATCTACACAGTGCAGGCGGTCACCGACCCGGCAAAGTCAACCGGCGTCTGCGGCAAGACCAACCCGAAGGACTGCTTCGTTTGGAAGACCCAATTCGACTTCGCGAAAGCCTAGGCTTTTAGCCCAGAAACCGACGAGGAGGCCCACCACGGGCCTCCTCGCCATCTAGCTTCAGGAGGGGGGCACTGGACGCGCGCAAAGTCGGGAGCGGTGCCTCGGCTCTAAAAAGAGTCCGTTCGCTGACGGTGGGCGGCGTGAGCCTCCCCGACGTCGGCTTCTACACCATCTGCGGCCTGGCCATCATCGGCCTGGCATATGAGGCCATCACTCAGCCAACTGAGTTCGTCCAGGTTTCGATTTTCGGCATCGCGGACGGCGCCATGTACGCACTCGTGGCCCTCGGCTACACGATGGTCTACGGGATCATCGAGCTGATCAACTTCGCGCATGGCGACGTTTTCACCTTGGGCGCCTACATCGGCACAGCGATCCTCGGCTTTTTCGCCTTCAACGAAGACTCCTTCACCACGATCAACCTGATCGCCCTGCTGCTCGTATTTCCCGTGGTCATGCTGGTCATGGGCGCCATCAACGTCGGCATCGAGCGCGTCGCGTACAGACCACTGCGCAACGCACCTCGCCTGGCCCCACTCATCACGGCGATCGGAATGTCCTTCGTGGTTGAAGGCGTCATGTTCCTGTGGCACGGCCCAGCCACTGTCCACGTGCCAGACCTGCTTCCACACGGGCCCGGCTTTCAAACCACGATCGGCGGTGTCTTCATCGGATTCAAGGATGTGTTCGTCGTGGTAACGGCGGTGATCCTCGTGACCCTTCTCGCCATCTTCATCAACCGGACCAGGCTCGGCAAAGCCATGCGCGCCACAGCGCAAGACCGCGACGCCGCGCAGCTGATGGGGATCGACATCAACCGCACCATCGCGGCCACCTTCTTCATTGGTGCGCTGCTCGCGGGCGCCGGCGGCATGATCTGGGGCCTGTACTACAACAACATCTTCTACAACCTCGGATTCCGGACAGGGCTCGTAGCCTTCACGGCCGCCGTCTTCGGCGGCATCGGCAACATCCCGGGAGCGGCCATCGGCGGGCTTCTCATTGGACTGATATCCGTTTACAGCGACTCCTACATCGGTTCCAAGTGGACCGAGGTCGTCATTTTCGGAATCCTGATCGGAGTCCTGGTGTTCCGACCCACCGGCTTGCTGGGGATGAGGGTGCCCGAAAAATGAACGAGCCCGCGACTCGTAGGCCTGGTTTGCTGAGGAGGCTGAGTAGTCGCCGCATACGCGATCGAGACGCGGTGATCTACGGCGTCCTGCTGCTGGTGGCGATCGCATTTCCTTCGGCGGCGTTGTACGCGACAGGCAGCACCGCCCTCATCGCTCAGGCCGGCCACGCCGGCACTTACGTGCTGCTGGCCATCGGCCTCAACGTCGTGGTCGGTTTTGCCGGCCTGCTCGACCTTGGTTACGCAGCGTTCTTCGCGATCGGGGCTTACACATACGCGCTCTTTGCGTCATCGCAGCTCGGCGCCTCGCCATTGCACCACAGCTTCCACCTGCCGTTCTGGCTGATGATCTTCGTGGGGCTGTTCGTGGCTGCGGCCGCCGGCGCGGTCCTCGGTTTTCCCACTCTCCGATTGCGCGGCGACTATCTCGCCATCGTGACCCTGGGCTTCGGCGAGATCGTGCCGCAGCTCTCCTACAACCTTCCGGACTGGACCGGTGGTATCAACGCCATCGGCGGGATCGACC
>DATCPU010000504.1:0-4853 GCA_036569925.1 Candidatus Dormiibacterota bacterium | reverse complement strand
CCCCTCGGGGGAAGGTCTAGGGAGACCGGCTGTCGCCGGCAACCGGCGCCCGACGGGAGTCGCTAACCTGATCCCTACCTCATGAGCCGCCGCTACAGGCCCTTCGATCCGTTCGAGCGCGGGGGAGCGTTCGAGGGGGCGAGGGAAATACGCATCCCCCGACCTCCGCGCCGCTTCTGGGTCGGCGCTTCCCTGTTTGGGCTGGCATTTTTGATCTTTATCTTTGCGAGTCCGATTGTTTGGTTCATCACTGAACGCGAATGGTTCGGCTCGCTTGGCTACCTCGATGTGTTTTCGACCCAGTGGACCCTGCAGCTGGTCCTGTTCGCGGGCAGCTTTCTGATCGCGTTTGCGTACATCGCATTGAACGTGATCATCGCGCTGCGCATTCGGTCTGGCCCCGGTTTGCGCGCGGTCGGGATCAGGCGCGCGGTCGTGCGCACGCCCATCGGCCGCGTGGCCCTCGTTGCGGCTGGGCTGGTCGCCCTGATTCTTTCCGGCGGTGCGGGCAGCCAGTGGCAGACGCTGGCTCTCTTCTTGCACTCTTCGCCGGCGGGGATAAGCGAACCGGTCCTTGGGCAGGACATCTCCTTTTATTTGCTGACGTTGCCTTTCCTCCACGCCCTCGCAGGCTGGGCGCTGGGGCTTGCGTTTCTGTCGATCCTCGTGATCGCCGGCCTATATGTCTGGCGCGGGGACACGATTGACCTCAGCCTCAGCCCGCTTGCGATCGCCCATCTCTCCGCGATGCTGGCGGTGTTCGCCCTGGTGCTGGGAGGCTGGATGTGGCTCGGCCGGTACGACCTGCTGTTCGAACACAACCAGCTCATCGTGTGGGGCGCCTCTTACGCCGATGTCAATGCACGTCTGCCGCTGTTCTCGTTCCAGGCGGGCGCCGCGATCGTCTTGGCCGGCGCCCTGATCGCAAACATCTGGTTGAAGCGGCTCTGGCTGCCGGTGGCCGCAGCCGCCGTCTGGATCGGGCTCCTCCTGGTCGGCCAGCTCTACCCTGCTGCCCTGCAGTACTTCGTGGTCACCCCCAGCGCGCGTTCGTATGAGATCCCGTTCATCCAGCGCGAGATCGCCGGGACGCGCGCGGCATACGGGCTCAGCAATGTCACCGTCAGCAACTTCAGCGGCGACCAACCTCTCACGGCCAAGGACGTTCAAAACGACCAGGTGACTGTCAACAACCTGATCCTGTGGGACAACGCTCCGCTGCAGGACACGTACGAGCAGCAGCAGACGATCAGAACCTACTACCGCTTCAAGGACATCGGATTCGACCGCTACACGATCCTTGGCGCGTACAAACAGCTGGAGATCAGCGCCCGCGAGTTCGACTTCAACAACCTGGCTGACGCGGCCAAGAACTGGGTCAACCAGCACCTCTTCTACACCCACGGCTACGGTGTGGCCGCCAGCCCAGTGAACGCAGTGGTGGGCTCCCTGCCGGACTACGTAGTCGGCGACATACCCCCGACAGGGCCGCTCAAGGTGACGCAGCCCGGCATCTACTTCGGAGAGCTGACCAACAGCTACGCCCTGGCGCCTTCCAACACACCTGAGTTTGATTTTCCCCAGGGCAGCCTGGATGCCTTCACCAACTACAAGGGGACACACGGAGTCCCGATGACCTCGGTCAACCGTGCGTTATGGGCCCTGCGTCTTCAGGAATACAACCTGCTCGTGTCGTCACAGGTGACCGACAAGACGCAGCTGCTGTTCAATCGAAACGTCGTCGACCGCGCGCGCGAGCTCGCGCCGTTCCTGACCTTCGACAACAACCCGTACGTGGCCGTTGTCGATGGCCGCGTCTACTGGATCCTCGACGCGTATACCACCGGAACGACCTACCCATATGCTCAAGCGAGCACGTTTCCTGCAGGCTCAACCTCCGAGCCCAACATCAACTACATCCGCAATTCCGTCAAGGTCGTGATCGACGCATATGAGGGCACCACCGACTTCTACGTGATTGACAAGACAGACCCCATCATCAAGGCGTATGTGGCCACGTTCCCGTCTTTGTTCAAGCCCATCGACGCGATGCCGAGCGGTCTGCGCGACCACCTCCGAGTGCCAATCGACCTGTTCAACGTTCAGGTCGGGATCTACGCGACGTACCACATCAGCGATCCGAATGTTTTCTTCGCTCGCGAAGACGTTTGGGACATCCCGACGGCGCAGACCTCACCGACCGCGACGGCCGCCCCTGTGAAGCCGTACTACGTGCTTTTCCGCCTTCCGGGCGAGACGAATCCCGAGTTCCTTCTGATCATGCCTTTCACCCCCCTTCTCAAGCAGAACATGGTGTCGTGGCTGGCAGTACGGAACGACGCTGCGCACTACGGGCAATACGTGTCGTACATCCTGCCGAAGGACAAGGTGATCTTCGGCCCTCAGCAGATCGCCAATTTGATCAACCAGGAACCCGTAATTTCGCGCGACTTCACGCTCTTTGCGGGGGCGGGGTCGCACGTCCAGCAGGGCAACTTGCTCGTCGTGCCGATTGGAAACTCATTCCTGTACTTCGAGCCGGTCTACCTTCGGGCCACCTCAGGATCAGGAATCCCTGAGCTGAAGAAGGTGATCCTGGCCGACCAGACGAACGTCGTCTACACCGACACCTTGCAGCAGGCGATCGATCAGCTCGTTGGCACGGCCACCGTACCGCCACCGACAAATACACCCCCGACCGCACTTACGGCGGCTCAAGTGGCCCAGATCGCCAACCTCGTCACGCAGGCCAACACGACGTACGCCGCGGCATACACGGCGCTCAAGGCCGGTGATCTGTCGACGTACGCCGCCGACATGGTTCAAGTTGGGAAGCTGCTGACCCAGCTGAATGACTTGACCGCGGGCGCGAAGGCCGCTCCAGGCGCAACTCCGTCACCGTCGCCGTCACCGAGCCCGTGACGACCGACGCTAGCCCGTTCTGAGCGGGACAAACCGCACAGGGAACAGCGAGCGCGTCGTCATCTCGCCCTCGTGGCGCTCGTAGACGCGGAGGTCCTGATACTCGTCCTCGGCGCGGCCGAGCGGAATGATCAGCCTCCCGCCAGGCGCGAGCTCGTCGACGAGCGGAGCCGGGAGATCGGGCGTGGCGCAGGCGACCAGGATCATGTCGTACGGCGCTGCCGCAGCCCATCCCTGGCTCCCGTCTGCCACCGCAACCTCGACGTTGTGGAACCCGAGCCGCATCAACGTCTCGGACGCGCGCTCGGCGAGCGCCGGCTCGCGCTCAAGCGTCACAACCTTCCTGCACAGCCGGCTTAGCACAGCGGCCTGGTAGCCCGAACCGGTCCCGATCTCGAGCGCGATCTCCTCGGGTCGAGGCGTGAGTGCCTGGGTCATCAACGCCACCACCAGCGGCTGCGAGATCGTCTGCCCGCACTCAATGGCGAGGGCACGGTTCTCATAAGCATGGCGTCGCAGCCTGCCAGATAGAAATTCCTCGCGCGGGATCGAGGCCATCGCCTCGAGCACCCGCTCGTCGGTAACCCCGTTCGGAAGCAGCTGCTCGGCGACCATCCTCTGCGCCGGTGTGCTCATCGAGTCACTCGAGGTCGAGAGTACAATTTCAAGGCTCATTTGGCGTCGTCCGCTCAACTTCACGTTCCGCAGAAGTGGCGCCGCCCCGTCAGGCAGCGCTCGCGCCTGGTCAGACGCACGGGTCCGGCCCACGCGCGCGTCGAGTTCGCCCATCCATCGGAGCAGGAATTCGCGCGCTTTCTCGATTACTACCGGATCCGCTGGGTCTACGAGCCTGTGTCATTTCCGATTGCGTGGGACGGCGAACGCGTCGCGGAGATGTTCACGCCGGACTTCTATCTGCCCGAGCACGACATGTACGTCGAGGTCACGACCATGAAGCAGTCCCTGGTCACACCAAAGAATCGGAAGGTGCGGCTGCTGCGCGAGCTCTATCCCGACGTCAACGTCAGGCTGCTGTACCGCAAGGATTACCAGCAGCTGCTGGCGAAGGCCGGCTATGGCGCCGTCGAGGTGCAAAACCTGCGCAAGCAGGACATTGGCGATATCGTCATCTCCCCGGTCGAGCTCGAAACGCGCGTGCGCTCGCTCGCGATCAAGATCTCGCGTGACTACCGCGGGCGTTCGATAGTCCTGGTCGGAGTGCTCAAGGGCATCACATTCTTCATGGCCGACCTCGCACGCCAGATCAAGGTCCCATTCGTCATCGACTACCTCGACCTAAAGCGCTATGCCGGCGCCCAGCCTCGCGAACGCGTTCGAATCGCCCGCGATATCGACTACCCAATCGAAGGGCGGCACGTCGTCCTGGTCGAGGACATCGTGAATACGGGCCTCACGCTCGACTACCTGCTGTCGGAGCTTCGGCTGCGAAGCCCTGCATCGGTCGAGGTCGTGACGCTGCTGGATCGCCCGACACGCCGCCTGGTCGACGTGCCAGTGCGCTACGTGGGCTTTCAGATTCCCAACGATTACGTCGTGGGCTACGGGCTCGACTATCGCGAGCTGTACCGCAACCTTCCTTTCATATGCACCCTGAGGTCGAGTCTGTACGAGATCGGCTCTGCCGCAGTGGCGCCGGCGCCGACAGTGAGCTAGACGGACTCCGACGCAGCCTCCCGCCTCGACCGCTTGCTCGCCTGGATGGCGCGGCAGGATTTCGCAACATTAAGCGCGGGAGAACCCAGCGTGCTGCGCCAGGCGGAGGAGATCGTGATCGAAACCCATCGCCGGCTTTACGAAAGCGAGGGTCGCGCCTGGTCGAAGCCGGCGGCGTACAGGTGGCTTCGCTTTGAGGATCCGATGCCGGTGGCGCGCCTTCGGGACGGCCTGAAAGAGCTCAGGAGGAAGGCTGC
>DATCPU010000503.1:0-3109 GCA_036569925.1 Candidatus Dormiibacterota bacterium | reverse complement strand
ACATCAACGTGTCGATCATCATGAACTTCGCCCTGATCACGCCGTTCATCCAGAACCTGTTCGGCGCCGGCATACCCCTTGTCTACAACGAGCACTTCACCATCCAGGGGCAGCCATGACGCCGGCTTTGAGGCAGAGACTGAAAACCTGGTTCCAGAGCCAGCGCTCGCAGGGCATCACCGAGTTTGCCCTGATCGCGCCTGTGATCCTTCTCCTGACTTTCGGGATCATCGACTTCGGCCGGGGCCTCTACTTCTATATCACCCTTCAGCAAGCCGCAAACGAGGGCGCGCGCGTGGCGGTGCGGGCTTCTTATTTCATTGACCCGGGCGGCGCCACCCACACCTGGCCGACCGACGCTGATGTGGCGACCGCCGTCCAGGTGCACGCGGTCACCGAGGTGCTCGCCAACCCTTGCCCCAACGGCCCCATCCCCAACGGCGGCAACCCGGTCGGCTCGGCCCAGCTGCCGACAGCGAACACGGGCTGGATCTTCATCACCGATCCAAGCGCCGCGGGTAACGGCGTGCCCAATGGTCCGCGCGGCGGACTTGGCATCTTGCCCGCGCCAGGGCCAGGCTGCAATACCATCACCCCTGCGGTCGGAAACGAGCCGATCAAGGTGACGTTGTGGTTCAACTTCCAACCAATAACTCCGTTGATTCAGCAAGCAGTTGGCAATCGCATCGTTATCACCGCATATGCGGTCTACCGTGCCGAATACTCGAACTAGAGGTATGCCCCGGTCCGCGCGCCCGTCGCGCGCGAAGGCCTCGACAGCCTTTGCCGGACGCGAGCTGCGCGTGAAAGACGCGCAGCGACGCCTTCAGGAAGGTCAGGCAATCGTGTTGATCGCACTACTGATAATGGTGCTGTTCGCAATGCTCGGCCTGGCCATCGACTCAGGTCGAGCGTACGTGGACCGGCGCGACCAGCAGTCGGCGGTGGATGCCGCGGCCCTCGCCGCAGGTGACTGGTACGAAAACTTCCAGGACCTCACAGGCAGTGCCGTGCCGCAGGCCAAGCAGATCTACGCGAACAACCTCCATCTCTATGCAGGCCCAACCTCAGACGTGCACTCATTCACGAACGTTGGCGTCAACAACAATCTTCGACAGGACACCTGGGTCACGACTTATCCGCGTGGCTACGTCTTGACCACCGTCGCCACAGACACACAGTTCAACGGATATGAGTTCCAGCTGAGCACGACCCATGGATTTCCACTCGCCTTCATGCAGATCTTCGGCGGCCCGACCAACGTCACCATCAACGCGACGGCGACTGCGATCGTCGGCAACCAGCGACAGACGCCCGCGCTGCTGACCCTGAGCGGCGGCAGCTGCGCGCTCACGCTTACTGGCGCGGCGCAGCTGACGGTCCTCGGCGACGTCTACACCAACGGCACCGCGTGTATCGACAACAACCTTCACGAGGCAGGAAACTGCTACGGGGCGGCCGGTTCCAACTGCAATGCCGCGCAGTATTACTGCTACAACGCGACCCCCGGCTTCATCCCCTATCCTCCTCCGTGCGCCCCTGGCGACACGCAAGGAAATGCCGTCGTGCCCGCACCGGCGCTGCCCGATCCTGGCTACCTGGCGCCGTCGCACACGTACTATCCCGGGGCCGGGGCGTACAACCAGGACAACCGGGGCACATATACAGAGATGAGTCCGGGGGTGTATGGCACATTCCACCTGACCGGCGGGTCGGCGAGCTGTGCCTTTATGACTGCAGGTGTCTACACCTGGACCGGCGACTACAAGTCCGACGCCACCGGCAGCCTGCTCTCCAACGAGCTGAAGGCGCCCGATGAGGAAAGCGCTTCGGCGCCTGGAACCACAGCCATCGCGAACCCACAGTTCTGGGATATGAACAGCACCGGCTGCGCCGGCCACTTCTCAGTCCTGAACGGCGCCGCCCAGACCGTGACCGCCGGGCCGGCCTGCACCGACCTGTCACCACTGACACCCGCGGTCTGCCACTCCGGTGTCAGCGACACGCTGAGCCGAAACAACAGGTGGGGCGTCGAGCTCACCTCGGTCCGCAACGACCAGTTCCTCGACCCGACCATTTCACCGAACCCGTGCTTCACGGCTCCCGGCTGCCGCCGCGAAAGCGCGCCATCGGCGTGCAAACTGACGCCGAACGCGGTTGTGGGAGGCTTGCACTCCCCCTCAATGGTCGGAATTACGATCAACATCACCCAGAACGCCCCGGGTGCTCAGCGCTACAACGTCTACATCAATCCCAACGGCTGCGATGGTAACCAGGACAACTTCGGCTGGGTCGGTCGCTTCGACGCTCCCGGCTTTGTCAACGGCGCCCCAACCGGAACATATCCGAGCGGTTCCGCGTGGGCGCTGGGGGCCGCCGCGGCGGGCGCCACGCCGGCCGGCGGCGCCAGCATCTATGACCTCAACGACAGGCTCATCCCCAACCCCTCGACCGCCTGCTTCGCACAAACTCGGGCCATCAACTGCCGGCCCCCTGACGACGAGCTGACTCCGCAGTGCTTCAGCAGCTGCCCGCCGCCGGCCGGCCTGCTGTCGCAGGAGAATCCAGACATGGCGCTTCAGTACCCCCCGTACACCGGGGGAGACGTTACGAACGAGAACTACTGCGTGCCCTCGCCCAACCCCGGCAACGCCAGTGCGCCATGCCAGTCCTCCAAGGTGACCCCCGGTGCCGTGCAGTTCTACTTCACCAACGGCTCGTGCCTGGACCAGAACGCCCAGGGCGCCACGTACGTGTTCGCGGGCGAGCAGTACAACTGGATCGTCATCTACCAAGTGCCGGGCAGCAGCTGCTCGAACAGCTTGAACGGAGGCGCCTCGACCCAGTTCATCGGCACGATCTACACGCCGTCGGCCGATTGGACGATCAGCGGTGGCAGCCGCTCGCCCCTCGCGGGTCAGGTCATCGCGTGGACGGCTAAAGTCTCGGGCTCGGCCGCGGTCGGCATCGACTTCAACCCGAACTACGCGCCCGCGCCCCCCGCCGCTCGGCTGATCAACTAGTCACTCCAGTCCGCGTCACCACGTTTTAGCTCGACGCGACCTCCATCAGGCATCGGACGCAGCTCATAGCCGAGGTCGCGCAGCGC
>DATCPU010000502.1:0-4182 GCA_036569925.1 Candidatus Dormiibacterota bacterium | reverse complement strand
TCCAGCAGGGCAACCACCAACTGCCAGTCGCCCCTCCACTCCTTTTCCCAGCCCGGCCCATGCCCTGCACTTACTCCGACGCGCCTAACCAACTCCCGGATCGCGTCGCTCGCCGCACCCGCTGGCGTTGGATCACACTTCCACGCAGTGACCCTCGACCCCGCCATCGAAGCCCCGCTGAAGACTGACGACCCAAAAGCTTCCGACCCCGACGTCCACGCCACAACCCAACGGACGCCGCGCCGCCCGCGCCGCGCCGCGCGTGGAGTCAACGCCCTCCTCGCCCTCCTCGCCTCCGCGGCCCTCCTCTATGCCTCCTTCGTCGGCGCGGGCCCCCTCCCCGCCCTCGGCCCCTCCTTCAACCCCACCACTGGCGCCTGGACCATGGCCGCCGACGCCGCCCCCGTCCAGAGCCAGACCCTCACGATCCCCGGCCTCCAGCAACCCGTCCGCGTCCTATTCGAGAAGGACGGCACGGCGCACGTGGTCGCGCAAACTGACGCCGACCTCTTCCTCGCCGTGGGCTATGTGCACGCCCGCTTCCGCCTCTTCCAGATGGACCTCATGCGCCGCCAGGGCGAGGGCCGCCTTTCACAGGTCGTCGGCAAAGCCGCCCTCGACAGCGACCGTTTTGAGCTTCAGCTAGGCCTTCTGAGGACCGCTCAGCTGGAATGGTCACAGGCCGACGACACCGCGAAAATCGCCCTCACCGCGTACGCCAAAGGCGTGAACGACCGAATCGATGAGGCGAAGAAGACGCACCAGCTCGACGCGATGTTCACGCTCCTCGGCTACCAACCCCAACCGTGGAGCCCAATCGACACCCTCATCGTGAAGGGCGATATGACGCAGACCCTCAACTTCACCGACACGCCGCTGGTGATGGAGCTGCTCAACAAATCCCTAGGCCCGGACCTGACGGCAGCCTGGTTTCCCATCCTCCCGCCCAACCCCCAATCCCCTTACGACCCGGGGCCATACGCAAGCCAGGCCACGCCCGCCCCGATCACCGTCCAGAGCTCGGTCACCGACTCCCAAAGCGCCACTGCTTTAGCTCTATACAACCGACTGGCGAGTCTCCCGCCCGGTCTCGTCGCCACGGGCGGCGATAGCAACAACTGGGCAGTGGCCGGCGCCAAGAGCAAGAGCGGCGGCGCGCTGATGGCCGGCGACCCGCATCTTCATTTAACGCTGCCCTCGATCTGGTTCCAGCTGACCGAAGACTCGCCCGACTATCACACAAGCGGCGTCAGCATCCCCGGCACCCCGGTGGTCCTCATCGGACACAACCAGCGCATCTCGTGGAGCCTGACCGACGCCCAGAACCAGCAGACCTTTTTCTATGAGGAGAAGGAGGACGCCGCGCACCCCGACCAGTACTTCTGGAAGGACGCCTGGCACAACTACGACTCGATGAAGTACGACATTCCGGTCCTGAACGCACCGACGGATCACCTGACCGTGAAGCTCAGTACGCACGGACCGGTGATCAGCGAGCGCGGCCTGACGACGTCAGTGTGGTGGGCCGGCAACATCCCCTCGCAGGATTTCAGCGTCCTGATGCGCATAGGCCAGGCCTCCGACTTCCAGGGCTTCCGCGAGGCGCTACGCGACTGGCACTCGCCGACGCACAACTTTGTGTATGCGGATGACGCGGGCAACATCGGCCTGATCTCAGCGGGCGACTACCCGCTGGTGGCGCAAGGCCAGCCGTGGCTGCCGATGCCTGGGACCGGCGAGTACGACGTGACCGGCACGGTCCCCTACGACGACATCCCACAGGTCTACAACCCGCCCGACAACATCGTGTGGAGCGCGAACCAGCGCCAGGTCGGGCCAACCTATCCCTATTACATCGGCACCGCCTCCAACTTCTTCGACCCCGGCTACCGCGCTAACGAGATCAAGCGGGTGCTGAGCCAGCCGGGCAAGCTGAGCGCCGCCGACATGATGGCGCTCCAAACCGATACGCGCGATTTCCTTGCGTCGGAAATCGTGCCGATCCTCGTGCAAGCGCTGGCCGGCGATCAGCTCACCACATCCGAGCAGCAGGCGCGCGACCTGCTGGCGAGCTGGGATTTCCGGATGGAAACCGGCTCGGCGGCCGCCTCGATCTGGTCGACCTTCTGGCAGTCGTACATGTCTCAGTCGTTCGACCCGTGGTGGAAGGCAAAGAACGTCACTGTCGACAGGCACGAGCTCGACGACGCTCTTGGACAGGACCTGGAAGCCTTAACGCTTGCCGGCGAGACGACATGTCCACCAAGTGCTTGCGGGGAGGGTTGCCCCCTCGCCGTGAGATGCCATCCGTCGCCCAGCGGTTCGCTGAATCAGGCCTTGACCACAGCCTTCCACGCCAGCTTTTCGACGCTCAGCACCAAGCTCGGTGGCGATCCCGGATCGTGGACCTGGGGCAAGCTCCACACCCGCGAGCTCGAGAACCTCGCCCAGGTCTCAGGCCTCAACTACGGCCCCCGCCCCGACCGCGGCGACGGCAACACCCCTCTCGCGGCCGGGGACTCCCCCTCAACGCATGGCCCGAGCTGGAGGATGGTCGTCGACTGGGGCGCCAAGACCTTTAGCGGCATCTATCCGGGCGGCCAGAGCGAGAACCCC
The DNA here is from genome assembly GCA_036569925.1 of Candidatus Dormiibacterota bacterium. Classification (GTDB taxonomy): domain Bacteria; phylum Chloroflexota; class Dormibacteria; order Dormibacterales; family Dormibacteraceae; genus Palsa-872. The sequence continues at coordinate 1,566 of DATCPU010000502.1, read as the reverse complement.
GCCTCGACGTGGTACGAGAACAAGGTCGACACCTGGTGGAGCGGATTGCTCACGCCAATGCTCTCGGCCGACGAAGCGTCGTTCGCGCCCGGCGTGGCGACGTGGTCGATGCAGCCATGAAAGGCTGGCTCCTGTTGTTCGCACTCGTTGGTGGCACGGCGATTGCCCTCGGAGGAGTGTTGGTAGGAGCGTGGTGGCTGACTTTCCCCGCAGGCATGCTCATCGGCATTACCGTCCGGGATGCGCGGCTCGCGGTCCCGGCCGGTGCGCTCGCCGGCCTGCTCGGCTGGGGCGTCCCGCTGGTCGTGATTCAGGTGCGCGATGGCCTCGGGCCGGCCGCTACCAGCCTCGCGGCGATCATGGGCTTTACGGGTCAGCCCGCAATCCCACTCGTCCTTACTTGTCTGGTCGGTCTGCTGCTGGGCTTGACTGGCGCGTGGCTGGCGTCAGCTCTACGAGGACTGCTGATCCCCGCGACGCGCTAGGTGCCTGGGGAGTGAATGCGCGTCCAGTGCAGACCGCCATCCACTGTTTTTGAGATTTCTCCACGCACAGTTCCGTAGCCGACCTGAGGGTCCGCGAACACAAAGTCAGCTCCGATTGGCGCCGCCTGCGAGTATTCGGATGCTGACCTGTGCCAGCTCGCCCCGGCGTCAGTAGTCTCGTACGACTGGCCTGGCGCGATCAGCTGGAGCCATCGATAGGCGGTAACAAAATCCACGTTGCTGTCCGGGACAGGCGCCTTCGCCAGGTATGACCAAGTTGCACCGCCATCGGTCGAACGAAACACGTACGAGGTGTAATCAACGCCCGCGCCAACGAGCAGCGTGGATCCGAAAGCGCTGACGCGACCTGGCTGCAGCGCAACGCCGCCCTGCGAGTGGAACCCCGGCGGATCAGGTAAGGGCTTGCCGGCCGCCCAGCTCATTCCTCCATTCCTGGTGTAGTAGATGACCGGCGGTCGGTTGGGATCGGAGCCGTCGATGAAGCCACCGTTGGCATCGACAAACGACAGCCCACCCTTGCACTGCAAGTCCGACACTCCCTTCGTGCCGAGAGGCCGCCAGGTCGCGCCCGCATCGGTCGTATGCCAGATCTGCACCACCTCCGCGTTGCACTGGGTCTCGGGCGAGCCGCCTGTGCTCAGCCAGCCTTCCAGATCGCTCACGAACGAGATCTGAGGTCTTGGGAAACCTGACATGAAGTTCGGCGGCAACGGCTTCTGGTGCCACGTCGCGCCACGATCGCCTGAGCGGTAAAGGTACTGGTCGACCATCAAGGCCCAGAGCACCGAAGACGAAGGTGCACTGAGCTGGGCGTTCGCCGGCAATGCGATGAGATGTGGTGGCTTGATGAGGACCCCGGCCACGGCGCCACGAGAGGGCGTCGGCGTTGGCTCAGGGCTCGGTGACGAATCAGGGCTCGGTGACGAATCGGGGCTCGGCGTAGCCGTTGGACTTGCTGTCGGCGTCGTCGCCGCGACCGCCGGCGGCTGATTTCGAGACTGACGCGCCAGCAGGAGCACGCCCACCGTCGCGAACACGAGCACGACCGCGGCCACCGCCG
>DATCPU010000501.1:0-3840 GCA_036569925.1 Candidatus Dormiibacterota bacterium | reverse complement strand
GGGGGGGAGCCACACAGGTGCACGGCGTTGAACCAGGCCTCGCTGGGTAGTTGCTCGAGCACGCTCTGATCCAGGGGAAGCACCAGCTCTCGATACACGCTCTCGGGCATCGCATCCTTGCTGGTGTAACCGGAGATCGCGTAGAACACGCCCGCAGCCCCTGCCTTGATCGACCGCTTCGAGAAATCGACGAGTACGTCCGCGATCCGCTCGAGCGCCGGACGCACCACATCCGGGTGCTTGCGCAGCTCGCGCACCACGCGAGACTTCGACTTGCCGACCAGGTAGCCCGCGACGGTGATCGGGCTGAACACGGTCTGGATCACCGGGACACCTGGCCCAAGCTCCCGCGACACCATCCCGATCGACTCGGCCTGGTCATAAAGGGCTTTCAGGTTGGCGGCGGAGACAGTGCGCCAATCCTCGAGGTCAGCCACCGGCGTACTTACGAGCACTGGCCCCTTTAGCCGGTGCCCGGCCGGTTTGTACACGGACCCGAACGCCTCGGCAAAGCATGTGGCGCGCGGCTGGAACTTGACGAAATCCCACCCAAATCGCCGTGCGCGCTCGACTGTGACCCGCGCGAGCTCTTCGGGCGACCACTCCTCCTTATACGTGTGTCCCCAGGCGCCCACGGGCGGCCTGTCCGCAACTCCCAACGCCAGCGCAGCTTCTACCCTCTCTCGGCCATTCATCGATTCGAGTTTAAGCTGGACCTGGTGACGATCGAGTCTGACGCCGCTCGGCTCAGGGCCGCCGCTGAGGCTAAGCCGATGAAGCTCCCCGTCAATCGGCGCGTCGACGAAAGCCACCACCTGCTCACCGAAGACGGCCTTTCGGTCTGGTACACGATCCAGGTCTCCCCGCACAGCCGGATCCAGGAGGCGATCTTCGAACGCCCCGACCGAGTGCCCAGCGACGACGAATGCATGCGGTGGCTCAGGTTTCTGGTCGTCGGCGCCGAGGCAGTCGAGGCCGCAGGCCTGCCGGGCGCCATGGCGCGCCGCTTCGAGGCATTCGAACGAAACCCCGAACGCGAGGCGCCGCTCGCCTGATGACCTTGCAAGACCCGGTGCTGGCACAGCTTCGAAAAATCGTTGGTCGCGACCAGGTGATCGACAGCGCGCATGACCTTCGGATCTTCGAGCGCGACGCATCGATCGAGGGCGCGGCGCCGGACGCCGTGGTTCTTCCCGCCACAACCGACGAGGCCGCGGCGATCATCAAGCTTGCGGCGCAGCACCGGATACCGGTGGTGCCGCGGGGCGCCGGCACCGGGCTGTCAGGTGGCGCCGTCACCATTCGCGGCGGACTCGCGCTGCAGATGACGCGGATGCGCCACATTCTCGAGATCGACCCGGTGGGCCAGACGGCGCTCGTCGAGCCAGGAGTCGTCAACCAGGAGCTCTCGCTCGCCGCTGCAGCCCACGGGTTGTTTTACGCCCCCGATCCATCGAGTCAGAGGGCCTGCACGATAGGCGGCAACGCTGCCGAAAACTCAGGCGGCCCGCACTGCCTGTACTACGGCGTCACCACGAACCACGTCCTCGGGATGGAAGTTGTGCTCGCGGACGGCAGCGTTCACTGGGTCAGCGGCGATACGCCTGACCGAGTTGGGCTCGACCTGTGCGGCGTGCTCGTGGGTTCGGAGGGAACGCTGTGCGCGATCACGAAGATCAAGGTGCGTCTGCTGCGCGTGCCGCCCACGGTCGCGACCCTGCTTGCTGCATTCCCGACGATCGAGACCGCAAGCCAGGCGGTGTCCGCGATCATCGCCCATGGCATCGTGCCCGCGGCGCTCGAGATGATGGACCAGGTCACGGTCGGGGCGGTTGAGGCGCACTACCACGCGGGCTATCCGACCGACGCGGGCGCGGTGCTGCTCGTCGAGGTCGACGGCATCGCCGAATCCACACGGGAGCTGGTGGCTGCGATTCACGATCAGCTCACCGCAAACCATGGCTATGCGCTGCGCGAAGCCAAGACCTCGGCCGAGCGCGACCTGCTGTGGGCTGGTCGCAAGGGCGCCATCGGCGCGCTCGGGCGCATCAAGCCCAACTACTACCTCCATGACGGAGTGGTGCCTCGGACCAAGCTGCCACAAATCCTGTCAGCCGTCGGCGAGATTGGGGAGCATTACAGGCTGCCGGTCGCCAATGTGTTTCACGCCGGGGACGGCAACCTTCATCCCAACATCCTGTTCGACCTCCGCGAACCCGAAATCCTGCACCAGGTCGAGAGCGCCGGTGAGGAGATGCTGCGCGCTGTCGTAGAGTTCGGCGGTGCCCTCTCGGGCGAGCACGGCATCGGGCTCGAGAAAAACGCCTTCATGCCGTGGGTCTTCAGCCCAGACGACCTTCGTGCGATGCAACAGGTGAAGGAGGCGCTCGACCCGGACGGCATTATGAACCCCGGCAAGGTATTTCCAGACCCTACTCGCAAGCCATCGCGCCTGCCCGGGCGGACTGGCCTCGCCAGCGAGGCGCAGTGGTGGTGAGCACGCCCGTCATCGAGAAGCCGGCAACGGCCGAAGAAGTGGCACGCATCCTGCGCGAGTCTTCAGATGGACGGCTCGCTGTCACTCCGATCGGCGGCGGCAGGGCGAGCGAGATGGGCAACCCGCTCGAACGATGTGACGTCGAGTTGCATACAGGGCGTCTGGATCGCGTGCTCGAGCACACACCGGGCGATATGGTCGTCAGCGTCGAGGCGGGCATCACCATCGAGTCGCTGCAAGCCGAGCTTCACCGCAATGGCCAGTTCCTCCCCCTCGACCCGTTCAACTCCCCAGGGCACACGGTCGGCGGCCTCCTCGCCACGGGTTGGACGGGCCCGTTGCGGCAGCGCTTCGGCTCCCCACGAGACTTCTTGATCGGCATCCGCGTCGCGCTGCCCGATGGGCGCCTGGCGAGCGCGGGCGGGCGGGTGGTGAAGAACGTCAGCGGTTACGACATGATGAAGCTGCACTTCGGTGCGATGGGCTCGCTCGGCGTCATCGTGGCCGCTTCCTTCAAGGTCTTTCCAAACGCACTGCACGATGTTTCGGTCGAGGTGACGTGTGAATCGCTCGATGAGGCTTGGGCAGCGAGCGAAAAGGCGCTGTCGCTTCCCCTGCCGCCCGCAGCTCTGGAGCTCCTGTCGAGCGGCCGCATGATGGCACGCTTTCTCGGCAGCCGGGACGCGGTGGACAGGATGGTGAGGGAGCTGGGCTGGACCGAGGCCGACCGCTCAATCTGGACTGAGCACTCACGTCGAGGCCTCGCGAGCTGGGCACGCATCGCAGCTCCGCGGCACAAGGTCCACTCGACTTTGGCATCGCTTCCCGCCGGCTCCGAGTGGTGGGCATCGCCCGGCCTCGGCATCGTGCACTGGTCGGTCGAGGGCGCTGTCGAGACTGTCCGCGAGATTCGCGCAACGGTGGAGGCGGCGGGCGGCTCGCTGGTGATCATGGCGGGACCGGAGAACATGCGGCGAGAGGTGGGCGCGTGGGGCAGCGCCCCACCCACCCTCGAGCTCATGACGAGGCTCAGGAATGCATTCGATCCACGACGGACTTTGAACCCGGGCAGGTTTGTCTTCTAATGGCGTTCGACCTCCTTAAGGACGACGACCTTGCGACCTGCGTGCACTGTGGTCTTTGTCTCGATGCGTGCCCGACGTTTCGGGCTACTGGTCTCGAGACCGAATCGCCGCGCGGACGGATCCAGCTGATGACCGAGTGGAAGCGGGGAACTTTGCCCTTCACCGAGGAACAGGCGCGCCACATCGATCTGTGCCTCGGCTGCAGGACATGTGAGGCGGTCTGCCCTTCGGGCGTGCCTTACGGCCGGATCATCGAGG
>DATCPU010000500.1:0-5808 GCA_036569925.1 Candidatus Dormiibacterota bacterium | reverse complement strand
CAGCTGGACCACCCAGTACTGATCGATCGTATTTCCGCCGGAACCTGAAGTTGCGGCCTGGACCAAGACCGCCCGGTCCGCCAGCACGCTGCATGCTCCGACCGTGAGCGTGTACTCCGAGGCGGCCTGGGAGCCGATGCGAACCACATCGCGGGGCGTCCCTCCCGGCGTTGTCAGCTGCAGCGTTCCCGTCACGGCGGTGGCACCGCCGAACCGTGGTTGAACCTGGCAGTAGTGATGCTCATCGTCCGCCCAGGTGCCGACGAAGTATTCCCCCACGCGTTGGTCGGAGTAAGGTCCGCCCTTCAACGTAGCCACGATCCGGCCCGAGCGGTCGTAGAAGTAGGGAAAGGCCACGAAGAGCGATCCATCCGGGTTTGACGACTCGGCAGAGTTCAGAGGAGGCGCGCCGCCGCCCACAGGAGGCGACGAGCAAACCTCTGTGGTACCGGTGGTCTGACACATTGACTGGAAAGGACTTGGGATCTCGGTTATCTTTCCCGCCCTCTGACCGTCCCACGTCAACCCGTCGATCTGGTTGGAGTTCCCCGCGTCGGTAAACAGGATCACGGGGGTTGAGGCGGATACAGTCAGGGGCCCGATCTCACGGTAGATGTAGATGCCCGCGAGGATCAGCGCAATCAACGCCCCTAGTGCACCTAGAGCGATGAGCGGCATGCGGCGAGGCCCATCCGGCATATCGATGGAACGTCCAGGAGGATCGTGGGTTACGAAGGTCCAGACATGATGTGGTGGTTCACACGCGGGCGACGCTCGGTGTCCTGGCGAAGCTGTCAAACGAAGCTGTCAAATGCCGCGAATATGACGCATTGCGGCAGACCGACCACAACATATAGTTCGTGAGGCGAGCGCAGGCACTACATATTGGTGCTCGCGCAGGGAATCGAACCCTGAACCTTGGGATTAAGAGACTCCAGACAGATCGTCTTAGAGCATCTCAGCGCACATCAGCGCGTCTCTGCCGTATTCGAGAAATGACGCAGTCGTCTCTAGGCGTCTCCCGATGCCTCACAGAGTCTCCCGGCGAAGCTGTCAACGAAGCTGTCAAATCGGAGGGGGCCGAAGCTTTATGTAACGCGAACCGCGCAACAGTCTGCGGCCAACAGATCAGTCTTGACCATGAGCCTGCCAGCCCCTGATCGATGTTGGCCCAGCCCTGCGATGGACTACTCGAGGGATATCTGTACTCCCCGGCCAGGTGACGTTATTGTGCGACTCAATGGCTGGGTCGAGTTCAGTGACTGGGCAGCGGTTAACGACCTGGATGAAGGTCACGATTTCGCTGCTGGTCGTCTACGTGTTGACGCTCGTCATCGAGGTGCCGATCGGGCTTCACATGTTGATTGAGCAAAACGGAGCTGTCTCCGCGATTTGGCCAGCGTCACCGCAGCTTCCTGGATCGCTCGGAGGTGCCATCGAAGCGATTTTTGTGGCACTGATGATCGTGTTCATCTTTTACGGCGGGCGAGGGATGCGCTGGAGCTATTTAGGAGCCATGGTTGTCGGCATAGTGCATGCCATTCTCTCCGCGTCGATCGTGGTGATTGAGCCGTGGGGCGAACCGCTCAGTAACTTCAGTTCAACGGATCAGCCACTGGCCATCCATGGCTCCGTTCTTCTCGCCGATATCGCAGTTTTCCTCACAGTTTTGCCAGCACTCCTCGCGATTGCGGCCGCCCTCGCTGTGCTTGAGTTGAGGAAACGAGCTCCCAGCTAGTCGCAGCGCGCTTGGTGGAAAAGGGTTGTCCCGGATTAGACGCTCGGATTTCGATCTGGTGGGCCGCGAAGGACTCGAACCATCAACCTCGGTGACACTTCGGCGCGCCGGCCACTCTCGCTGACCCACGAAGCTGTCAAACGAAGCTGTCAAATGCCGCAAATGTGACGCGTCGCGGCAGACGCACCACTATATGTAGATCGTGCGGCCGCGCAGACACAACATATTGGTGCTCGCGCAGGGAATCGAACCCTGAACCTTGGGATTAAGAGTCTGTCGACACGGAGCCTCAGGGAGGATCAGGGAGGATCAGGGCGGCTCAATCGAACTCGGATTTATGACGCAGCCGTCTCAGGGAGTCTCAGAGAGGATCAGGTAGTCTCCCGGTCAAGGTGTCAAATAAGGTGTGATGCTGCGCATCGCGTGGCTCAATTCGCCGGTCGCTCTTCCCGGCTCCCCCATGATTCAATGGGCCGGTTGAGCGCAGGTCACCATCACTCCTCAGCGCATTACGGCAATAAGGATGCGGTCAGGGCAGTTATCGTCAGCGCCGTTGCTCTCGGTCTCGCCGCGCTTGCGGAGATCACCGCCTCGCTCATGAGCGGCTCCGCGAGCGTCCTGGCCGACGGGCTGCATAACTCGGGAGATGTCCTGACCAGCTTCATCCTCCTGTTCACCTTCGCCCTTGTCCGCCGGCCGGCCACCAGGCGCTTCTCGTCAGGCTATGGGCGCTTCGAGGACGTCGCGACGTTGCTCATCATCGTAGTGATCATCGTGACGGCCGCCGTGGCTGCGGCAGAGTCGGTCGCTAAGCTCATTTATCCAACAACCTACGCGAACATCCCGATCAGCCTCGGCGCAGCCCTCGTCGGTGTGATCGCCAACCTCGGCGTCTCCGAGTACAAAGTGAGGGTCGGCCGCGGCATCGGGTCCGAATCGCTGAAGGCGGACGGCATCCACTCTCGCATTGACGCACTGGTCTCGGCGGGCGCTTTCGTCGGAATCGGGCTGGCCGGTCTCGGACTCAGGATCGCCGACCCGATAGTTGGCATCTTGATCACGCTCGCGATCGTTTATGTACTGGCCGGAACGGTGAAGCAGCTCTTCTATCGGATGATGGATGCGGTTGACCCGACCATCGTTGACGAGATCACGAATGCGGCCACATCTGTCAGCGGCGTTCTCCAAGTTCACGATGTACGGGTGCGTTGGGTTGGGCGTGAACTGGTCGCGGTGATGCACGTCGCGTGCAATCCCAAGTCAACGCTGGAGGATGCGCATGCTCTCGCCATGCGTGTTGAGGACGCGGTCTGCCACGAGGTGCCGGCGGCGCGCCTCGAGGTCCACATGGACCCGGGGACCGCCCAGCATAAGCACGCTCTGGTCGGCACCCCGATCAGTGAGGAGGGTGATCATGACCACGAGCACCACCACGGCGACGAAGCTGATGAGCACGACCATTCCGGTTAGGTGTCACTACACAGGGAGCTAAGGGGTCTTCCTCGATCGACACGGGATAAGGTTGGACTCAATGTCCCGGAAAGCCATGGCTGCAGCCCATGAGGCGGCCAGGCCGACAAGGCGATGACCGTCGGGCCGAGAGGCCAGCGTGCCACTCGCGAACGGGCTCCCGCCATGAACACGGCCCGATCAAGGCCAGCACAGCGCCCGCCGTCGCCAGCTCAATCAATTTTCGGAACCAATGGCGGCTTCTCATCGAAGGACGGCGCCGTTCTGTTCTTGCCGCGGTCCTCTATGAGCGCGGGGGATTTCGATGAATGGTTCGCCGAGGATGCTCATGCCGCCAACAGGGACTCTTAAGTCCGCCCTCCTACCTACCTGTATGTGAGCCCTACACCTGCGCTCTAGCGAAGGGCGTCCCTTACCACCGAAGCCATGGCCTCGATGAAGTCGGGCCGCGTGTTCAGTGAAGCGGTGCGGCGGATGCTGATGCCCTTGGACCGAGCGAATGCTTGCGCCTCCAGGTCCAGGTCGTAAAGGACCTCAAGATGGTCGGCGACAAAGCCGATCGGGCAAACGAGCACATTACGAGCACCGGATCTATCGATCGCCTCGAGGAGGTCCGGGCCCAGCCATGGTTCGCCCGTGGTGCTTGCAGACTGGAATGCGAACTGCCATTCCGGAACCTTCATGCCGGCTTCCACCAACCGGCAGCTCTCGAGGAGACGGTCGTGGTAGCCGTCGCCCTCGGCCACTATCCGCGCAGGAAGACTGTGCGCGGTAAAGAAAAGATGGTCGGGCCACGACTGGGCCAGGGCTTCCGACAGCACGGCGCGAATGGCCTTGATGAACGCTGGGTGGTCGTGGAAGCCGGGAATGAACACCAGCTCGCCCTCCCAGGCGGCGGCCAGAGCCCGACGGTAGCCGCCGACGCTCATTTCGGCGTAATGAGGAGCCAGCGGCAACGCCACGAGTCGCTTGATACCAGCCCGCTGCGCCTCTGCTGCACCGTCGGCGATGAAGGGTGGAGCGTGCTTCATGCCAACGAAGGTGGGCAGGCGAAGCTCGTGGCCCAAAGCATCAGCTTGTGCGCGAGTTACTGCCATCAAGGGTGAGCCGTCGATCGCGCGGTATCGCTCGGTCAGCTCTTCAAGCGCCTCAGGCGAGGGCTTGCGGCCTCCGCGAATGTGCGTGTAGTACGCCTCGATGTCAGCTTCTGTGGCTGGGCTACCGTACGCCATGCAGAGCACTCCGGTCGACCCGTCACGCGACACGTGCAACCTCCCATTGATGAACCGTCTCGATCAGCAGCTGAAGATTTTCCAGAGGCGTCGACGGCATCACACCATGGCCGAGATTGAAGATGTGCCCGGGACGACCACCTGCACGCCGGAGCACATCGCCAGCCCTCTCGCGGACTAGCTCAGGCGGCCCCAGGAGCACTGCAGGGTCCAGGTTTCCCTGGATGCCGCGATCGAAGCCGACGCGTTCCCAGCCGCGGTCCAACGGGACGCGCCAGTCGAGAGAGACGATGGCGGGCCCGGCGGAGGCAATCGCCTCGAGCAAGCCGGCGGTATCGGTGCCGAAGTGCACGGTGGGCACGCCGAGCGGGGCTAGCTTCTCGAAGATTGCGCGCGTATGGGGCAGGACCCTTAACTCGTAGTCCTCGAGGGCGAGCGCGCCTGCCCACGAATCGAAGAGCTGTACGGCAGCGGCGCCGGCGGCAACCTGTGCATGAAGGTAAGCCGTCATCGTCGCGGCCAGCTTTCCAAGCAGCAGGTCAAAAGCGGCCGGCTCCGAGTACATGAAGGCCTTGACCTTCGCGAAGTCCCGGCTTGGCCTGCCCTCGATGAGGTAGCTGGCCAGGGTGAAGGGAGCGCCCGCAAAGCAGATCACGGGAACCGGGGACGCAGCGACGACAGAACGGACAGCCACTATCACCTGGGGCGCGGCCTCGTCGCCGGCAGGCACGGTGAGACGTTCAATATCCGCAGCGCTCGAGATGGGGTGGGCGATCACCGGCCCGACATTCTCGACGAGCTCGAATTCGACGCCCATGCCACGAAGCGGCAGCATGATGTCGGCGAACATCACAGCAGCGTCGACGCCGAGGCGTCGAACCGGCTGGAGTGTCACCTCTGCGCAAAGCTCCGGCTGCGCCACGATCTCAACCAGGCTCCAGCGCTCGCGCAGCTTCCGGTACTCGGGCAACGAGCGACCGGCCTGCCGCATGAGCCATATGGGCGTGACGTCCACCGGCCGGTGGTTCGCAGCGTCGAGAAATCGGCTCACCGTGCAGCCGCGTCGATCGTTGCGTCGATGACAGTGTCATCGTGCGCGTCGGAGAGAAACCACGCCTCGAACTGCGAGGGCGGGAGTAAAACGCCCGAACTGCGCATGCGCTGGAAGAACTTTGCGAACGCATTGGTGTCGCTTTCCTTCGCCTCCCGAAAGTTCGTCGGAGCACTGTCGCGAAAGAAAAGCGTGAGAAGAGATCCGACTCTAGCGGTGCTCCTGCCATCGCGACGCAACCGTTCCTCTAGACGGTCGGCACGCGCATCGAGCCGGGCGTAAACGTCGTCGGTCAGTTGAAGCAAGGTGGCTTCGCC
>DATCPU010000499.1:0-5746 GCA_036569925.1 Candidatus Dormiibacterota bacterium | reverse complement strand
CTCGAGGTGCGCCGCAACCGCTCCAAGGTCCTGTCTCGCGTTGGCGCGCTAGTCGAATCCCCCGCGCTGTATGGCTACCTCTCAGGCCGCAACAACCTTCGGGCGTTTGGCGATCTTCTGGGCGGCGTGCCGGAGAAGCGGATCGACGAGGTCCTCGAGATCGTCTCGCTGACCGGCCGCGACAAGGACAAGGTCAAGACGTACTCCATGGGCATGAAGCAGCGACTCGGCCTCGGCGTCGCGCTGCTGAACAACCCCGACCTCCTCATCCTCGATGAGCCGGCCAACGGCCTGGACCCCGCGGGCATCGTCGAGATGCGCGACCTGCTGCGCAGCCTCGCCGCTGACGGAAAGACGGTTTTCGTCTCGAGCCATGTCCTCAGCGAGGTGCAGCAGATCTGCAACCGCGTCGCGATCATCAACCACGGCAAGCTGATCCGCCTCGCACCGGTGCACGAGTTGCTGGACTCGCCGGGCGAGTTCGAGATCAAGGTGGATGACCCTGACGCTCTGGTCGTCGCCCTCAAGCTCCAGCCATGGGGCCAGGAGGCACGGGTCGAGCAGGGACTTGTAATCACGAGGGCGCCTGAGTCTCGTGGGCGCGACCTCATCGCCTTCCTGGTCCAGAACGGCCACCAGCCCGACTCTGTCGGGGAGCGCCAGCGCGACCTCGAGGACATCTTCCTAAGCCTGACGGGGGACTCATGAGGCGGCCCAGCTTCTTCGGTGCGGTCAGGGCGGAGATCATCAAGGTGTCGCACCAGCTGAGCTTCTGGCTGATGATCGGCGCGGGATTTGTCCTGCTGGCGATCACCATCCTGGGGATCAGCACCACGCAGAGCCTCCCGGACGTCGCCCGCAAGGATCCCAGCGCGTACGTCCGCCAGATGTTCGACGTCTACGGGACCATCTTCCAGATCGGGTCGGGAATCGTGCTCCTCATCGTCGGCTCACGGCTCATCGCCATGGAGTACTCCTCAGGCGCCATTCGCATCGCATATGCGCGTGGCGTCGGCAGGCTGCAGCTGCTGTTCGCCCAGCTGGTGACACTGGCCATCATCGGAGTGGGCCTTCTGGTCGGCTACCTGATAGTTGCGGGTGGGATCATTGCCGGCCTTTATGCGTCATACACCGGCGGCCTTTCTGGGCTCGACACGCTCAACGCAGGCCTTCGACAGGACTTCGGTTACTGGCTGCTGGTGCAGGGGATGAGCATGGGGGTCGTGATCCTGCTGACCGCTGCCGCGGCCGGGCTGGGTCGGTCGATGGCGTTCGCCATGGCCGCATCGCTGGCGTTTTTCCCAGTCGACAACTTCCTGGTGGGCATCATGGCCCTCACGGCTCGGGCCACCGGGCACAACTCGCCCTGGACGAACGTCACCGAGTACCTGCTGGGGCCGAACCTCAACGTGGTTCTGAACCTGATCGAGCCGGATCACCTCGCACGGGCGGCTTTTGCCCCTCCTTTGAACCCGATCGATGGGCGCCACGCGCTGCTGGTGATCGGGGCCTGGACCCTGTTGTTCGTGGTGGTCGCCGTGGGCCGCGCTGTGCGGCCTGACGTGCTGGAGTAGGCAACGCCGTACTGCTAACCGGTATCCTTGTCGGGCTGTGCGAATAGTCGTCAAGGATCCCGGGGAGTTCGAGCAGGCCCTTCGGGACTTCCGCCGCAAGGTGCAGGAGCAGGGGCTCGTGCGCGAGATGCGACGCCGTTCGCACTACGTGCCGCCGTCGGAGGCTCGCAAGATCAAAAGCCTCCGCGCCAGGCGCCGCCGAACCCGGTAGGGACCGCCGCCGGAAAGGCGACCATTCGCGCCCGAATGGCACGCCCATTTCGATCAGACTGCGCGATTTGTGCCCGAATGGCGCCCTACCGTCAGCTCCCACTGCGAGCAGGGCATCGAGCGTGCGACAATTAGCGCGTTCGGTGATTACGGCGGAGGGGAAACACCCGTTCCCATTCCGAACACGGTAGTTAAGCCCTCCTGCGCCGATGGTACTGTCGGGGTAACCCGGTGGGAGAGTAGGTCGTTGCCGAGCGTTTTTTTAAGTCCCGCAGGCTCGCAAGAGTCGGCGGGACTTATTTATTAAGCGACCTGCTGTTCTCCCAGGCTCTCCGCGTGCAGGTGCGGCAGCAGGATGTAACACCTGATGCTCAGGAGCACCAGCAACCCCAGTAGCGAGCTCAGCACATCCAGCACGATCTGGCCGACTCCGTTGTGGAACACCACGATCAGCACCGCCTCGGCGATGCAGGCCGCGGCCAGGATCGGCACGAAAGTCCTGTCGTGGACCGCCATGAAGAACTGGACCAGCAGGTTGTCCAGCGAAAGCGCGAGGCCGATGACGCCAACCGCGAGCACGTAGGGGGTGGCGTCGCGGAACGAGGGCCCGAACAGGACCCCGACCACGAGCCCAGGCGCCACCAGGAACACGAACAGCGCTCCGGCTCCGAGGGCCGTTAGAATCCCGGCGGACTGGGCCAGGATCCGCCCCGGGTGCTGCTCCTTGGCGACCGCCTCGACCACCCTCGGAAACAGCACCTGGCTGACGCTCAACGTGAGGAAGAAGAGGATCGTCCCGATCTTGTTCAGCCCCCCGTAGATCCCGCCCGAGTGCGCGCTCAGATAGTGCTCGGCGAGGATCACGTCCTGGTTGTAGAGGACCTGGATGCCGATGATCCCGGCCGCGGCTGTGAGCGAAAAGCCGAACATCGCCCGCAAGGGCACGCGGGTTCCACTCTTCCCAAAGTGATCGCGAAGCGAGAACAGGCCCAGGCCAAAGCAGAATGCCAGGCCGGTGAAGACCGCGGCCATGGCTCCCGAAACCGCGTAGCCCGCGGTCAACAAGCCGAACGCCACGGCGGTGCGGATGATGAGCTCCAGGCCGAGGTTCAGCGAGAGGGACGTGAATCGCTGCAGCCCCTGCAGGATCCCTCTGGGGATCGCCACCTGCCAGACCAGCGCGATCGAGAAGCCCAGGATCAGCACCGGCAGCGCCGAGCCAAGGTGCTCGAACGCGGCCACGGGGCGCGCTACGAGTGTCGTGACCAGCACGGCGGCGAGGCCAGGGATGGCGACCAGCCGGATGGTGCGTGTCATCAGGGAGCGCACGCCGGCGTCTCCGCGCGCGATCAGCGTCGCCGTGTAGCGAGCCAGCACGACGATGAGGATCAGGGCGGGCGCCGTGCCCACCGAGTACACAGCGATGAGGAATGCGACCTCACCGTAGGTGGCCGGGCCAAGCACACGACCGGCGATGGCGTGATACACGAATCCGCCGATCCCGGCCACGAGGCCGCCGGCGAACAGCGTGAGGTTCTGCCGGACCAACCGGCTCTCGCGAATCAGGGCCAGGCGCTGGCCGAGACTTCGTGATGCGCCGGTCTGCACAGTTCCCGGCATTCTATCCGACGCTCCCGGGCGTCCCTGCGGTGATAATTCGACAGCGATGCCCGAACAGTCGAAGCCCGAACACTCGAAGCCCATGGTCTCGGCATTGGTGGTGAGCCATAACGACAAGGAGCTGCTTCTCCAGTGTCTTCGGGCGTTCTATGCGACAGCGGACATCCCCCTCGAGGTGGTGGTTGTCGACAACGGATCCACCGACGGATCCGCTGCATCAGTCGCCGCCGAGTTCCCGAACGCGATCGTCCTGGTTGAGAAGAAGAACCTTGGCTACGGGCGGGCCGCCAACATCGGCCTGGAGCGCTGCACGGGCAGGTTCGCCCTGCTCCTGGATCCCGACGTCATGATCGATACGCAGACGGCCGGACGCCTTGCGGACTTCCTGCTCACCCACGCCAACGCCGGCGCGGTCGGCCCTCGCCTGCTGATGCCCGATGGCAAGCGGGACCCGGATTCGCGTCGCGCATTTCCGGTGCCGCGGACGCTCTTCTATCGCACCGTCGGGTTGAGCCGGCTGTTTCCAAAGAGTCCGCGCTTCGGGCGCCACAACATGGGGCACGTCGACGAGTCGGACACGCACGAGATGGATGCCGGGACAGCTGACTGCCTGATGCTCAGGATGGCAGCCGTTAACCGGGTGGGATTCTTCGACCCGCGCTACTTCATGTTCGGCGAAGACGTCGATCTCTGCTATCGGCTCAAGCTGGGTGGGTGGAAGGTCTTCTACCTGCCGACCGCGACTGCCAAGCATCACAGGAGGAGCTCGGCTTCGCGGGCGCGCCGCGAGCAGAACTATCAGCGTTACCGCGCGATGTGGACCTATCACTTCAAGCACCACTCGAAGGACGTCTCTGCCTTCGGCAACGGCCTGGTTTGGGCGCAGATCTGGGGGGGGTGGGTGGCCAGCTCGTTCCGCGGCTCGGTCACCAGGCGCGACCGCAGTTCCTCGTAGGATCGAAGGCGTATGTACCACCAGATCGCGCGGAACAAGCGCAACAGCATCATCGTGGTCGTTCTCTTCGTCCTGTTCTGGCTGCTCGCCGGGTTCGTGGTCGGGGAGTTCGGCGGCGGCGGGATGACGAGCGCGGTCGGCGGTGCGGTCGTGCTCGGCATCCTGGGAATTGGCGCGGCGCTCTACTCCTACTACTTCGGTTCAGCCACGGTGCTGTCCGCGGCCGGGGCGCATGAGGCCGACCGGGGCCAGTTCGCGCAGCTTTACAACATCGTGGAGACGCTGGCGATCGGCGACGGCATCCCGCCGCCCAAGGTCTACATCATCGAGGACCCGAGCCCTAACGCATTCGCGACAGGCCGCGACCCGCAGCACGCTGCGGTGACGGTGACCACCGGGTTGCTCCAGATGATGAATCGGGAGGAGCTGGAGGGCGTGCTGAGCCACGAGTTGAGCCACGTCAAGAACTTCGACGTTAGGTTGCTGCTCGTGGTGACCACGATGATCGGGCTCGCAGGCCTCATCGCCAGCTTTGTGTGGAACGGGGCGTTCCGGTTCCGGAGCCGCGATTCACGCGCCATGCTCATCATCCTGGCGGTGGGGATCGTGTTCACCCTGATCGCCGTGATCGTCGGGCCGCTCATGCAGATGGCGCTTTCGCGCCAGCGCGAGTCGCTCGCCGATGCGAGTGGGGTGGAGCTGACGCGCAATCCGGCGGGCCTGCTCAGCGCTCTGAAGAAAATCGCTGCGAACGAGCAGCCGATGAAGAACTTCAATCACGCGGTCGCGGCGATGTGTATCGACAATCCGAAGGAGCACCACGGCAGCTTCTTCAACCATCTGTTCGACACGCACCCGCCAATCGAGGAAAGGATCGCGGCGCTGGAGAAGATCGCGAGCGTTCAGCAAACCTGATCGCGCCGAGGGTCTGAGCACGCACCACCGCGAGCGTCGCGCGGTTTCAGCTGCCTTCCTAGCGTTCGGTGTGGTGAGCGGGAGCTGGGTCCCTCGCCTGCCGGCTTTCAAGGATCACCTTCACCTCACCGATGGGCAGATCGGATTCGCGCTGCTCATGTACGCGGTCGGCGCGATAGCGGGCGCGGGGCTCGCGCGTCTTGTGCTCAGTCGAGGCAGCCGGTCGTGGGTCCGGATTTTCACCATCGTCCTGTGTCTGGCCCTGGTTCCTGTCGGTCTCGCCTTCAACTTCGCGGCATTCGTCGTCGCATTCCTGATCCTGGGAGCGGTAGCGGGTTTCATCGACATGCTCGAGAACGCCCAGGCCGCGGACGTGGAACGGGCTGCGCGCAGGCCGATGCTGAACGGATTTCATGGCTTCTGGAGCCTTGGCACCGTGCTTGGCTCCATCGCGGCAGGCGCGGCCGCATAT
>DATCPU010000498.1:0-9786 GCA_036569925.1 Candidatus Dormiibacterota bacterium | reverse complement strand
CCCATCAACCAGGTTGAGGCCTTGAAACCAAACGTGATGGGCCGCGCCTGCTGCAGCAGGGTCCGGCCGGCCATCGGTGTATCGCGATATCGCCCGGCGAGCTCCGCGCACTGATCGGCTAGCAATCTCATGTCCTTGAGGAGGACGTCCAGCGCGTCTCGGGCGACGAGCATCATGGCGGTGTCAATCGCGTCCTGGCTCGTGGCATCGCGATGGACGAAGCTTGCGGCCTCGGCGCCGACGATGCGTCGCAATGCGTCAACCAGCGGCAAGACCGGGCTGGCCGAGTCGAGGGCCTCAAGTCCGATCGCCTCGATGTCGTACCGCTTGGGTTCGCACGCAGCGACGATGGCATCCGCTGCTTCCCGGGGTATCAGCTCGAGCTGAGCTTGTGCGTTCGCCAGCGCCGCCTCGAACCGAAGCATTGCCGACAGCCAGGCTGTGTCGGAAACCGCCGCGGCCATTGCAGGCGTGGTCAGGCTTGGACCGAAAAGGCGGTCAGCGGGCAAACTGCCGCAAGTTTAGTCCGCCCACGGAGGATTCCCGAATTAAGATGAGGGGCCCTTGAGATCGGAGACCCCGCACTCAAGAACCGGCCCGGACGAACTCCGCGACTTGCGCCTGCGGAAGCTGCGCGCCGGGCTCGCAGAGGTGCTCAAGACAAACGCCTTCTGGCGCTCACGGCTGACCGAGGTCCGCGGCTGGGACGACTTCGAGCGCTTGCCCCTGACCACGAAGGATGACCTGCTGGCCGACCAGGCTGCCCGGCCGCCCTACGGCACCAACCTGACGTATCCGCTCGACCGCTACGTCCGCCTGCATCAGACCTCGGGCTCGAGCGGCGATCGTCCCCTGCGGTGGCTCGATACGGAAGAGTCGTGGGAATGGTGGGAGCGGATCTGGGCAGAGCACGTTTACCCTGCCGCCGGCGTCGGCGCAGGCGACCGCGTGTTCTTCGCGTTCTCGTTCGGTCCCTTCATCGGCTTCTGGTCCGCCTTCGGGGGAGCTGAGCGGCTGGGCGCGCTGGCCATCTCGGGAGGTTCCATGACCAGCGAGCAGCGCGTCCGCACCATGGTCGATCTGAGAGCCACCGTCCTGATGTGCACTCCGACCTACGCGCTCAGGCTGGCCGACGTCTCAAGCGCCCTGGGCGTCGATCTGGCGGCGTCCGAGGTCCGAGTTACGCTTCACGCTGGCGAGCCCGGTGCCAGCATCCCCGCCACTCGTGCGGCCATCGAGTCGGCCTACGCCGCGACCTGCTTCGACCATACGGGCATGACCGAGCTCGGCCCGACCGGCTTCAGCTGCAGCCAGCGGGATGGCATCCATGTCGTCGAATCTGAGTTCATCTTCGAGGTCCTCGACGGCTCAGGGCGGCCCACCAACGAAGGCGAGCTGGTCGCCACGAACCTGGGCCGCTGGGGCATGCCACTGGTCCGCTACCGGACCGGCGACCGTGTCGAGCTCTCACGCGAGCCGTGTTCGTGCGGCAGCCCGTTTCTCAAGCTGGTCGGCGGCATTCGAGGGCGTGTCGACGACATGTTCACCGTGCGCGGCGTGAATCTTTACCCGTCTCAGATCGAGGACATCGTCCGCGGCCATCCCCAGATCGCGGAGTTCGTCATCGAGCACCGCAGGGTGCGCGAGATGGACGAGGTGACGCTGCTGGTCGAGGTTGAGGGCGGAGACCCAACACAGCGCCTGGAGGCCGACCTTCGCCGAGCCCTGGGCGTACGTCTGGGATGCCAGATCGTCCCGGCTGGGACTCTCCCGCGATGGGAGCTCAAATCGAAGCGGATCATTCGCGTCTTGGAGTGAGGGCCGATCTAGCTTCCGGCTGAGCCTTTACCCGGCGACTGACCGCGGTGTCGCTCGTTCGAGGTGACGATGGTACTCAACAGGCGAAGGAGCTCCTCCTGCTCCTTCCTGTCGAGCGCGCCCACCAACCTGCGAGTCATCAAGTGCGTACGCGGGATCAGCTGCTGAAGCGCCGCCACGCCTTTTGGTGTCAGCCGGATGGTCTTGCGGCGTCCGTCGTGCACATCGCGAGCCGTTTGGATGAGTCCACGGGCACTGAGCCGCGCCACCACCTCAGCCATCGTCGAACGGTCCAGCGATATACGCTCGCCCAGAGTGCGCTGATCGATAGCGGGCTCACCGTAAAGCGCGTTCATCGCTGCGAACTGCGGGGATGTGATGGTGTGCGACACCTCGTGGTCCCAGAGTTGGTTCATCGCCTGAAGCGCCCTGCGGAGCAGGTGGCCCGGATGCAGCATCAGGTCTTCAGCGTGATGTTCCAAGGTCACGCGCTCGCCTCGGACTTCTTCTCCAGCGACACGACTCGATAGCCGACAGGCATCAATCGAAGGCCGAAGCGCCCTTCTATGGCGCCCCACAGCCCGCGGGGGAGGAACAGCGCGAACAGGGCCGCCGTCGCACCCAGTCCGACGAGATACCAGGGGCCGCCCTGGGTGAAGGTCGTCTGGATTGCGAACAGGAGGATGGCGCCGAGGATCGGGCCTTCAAATGTGCCCAGGCCGCCGACGAGGACCATGAAAATCATGTAAGCGCTCCACTGCACGCTGAAGACCGAGCCCGGCTCGATGAACAGCGTGTTCGCTACGACGAGCACACCGGCGGCGCCACAGCCGAACCCCGCGAGAACGAAGAGAAGTCGCTTGCGCGAGGCAACTCGGACGCCAAGGGAGCGCGCTGCATCCTCGTCATCTCGGATCGCCTGCAGCGAAGCTCCGAGGGGTGACCGCAGCAGGAAGAACACGGCGCCGAGGAAGAGCACCGTGAATCCCAGGGCCATCCAAAACGTGTACGCCTGGCGGAAGTTGGGGGCGAACTGGTTCATCTGGAAGAGCGATATTCCCGTCCCGGCGCCGAGGTTGTTGTCCAGCCTCACCAGGATCGAGATCACCTCGGCGATCACCCACATGCCGATCGCAAACTGGGCGGCGCGCAGGCGCAGCGCAAAAAGCGACATCGGCACCGACACGGCGCCCGCCAGCACCGTGGCCAGCACCATCGCCAGGTAAGGCGTGAAGCCCATTCCCGCAAAGAACACTGTTCCGTAGGCGCCGATGCCGATGAATGCCTGCTGCCCGACCGAAAGTAGCCCACCATACCCGGCGAGCGCGTTCCACATCGCCGCGAGAAGGACGAGGATCAGCAGATTGGTCAGTTTCTGGACGACATCGGCGCCGAAGATGAGCGGTACTACCGCCAGAGCGAGGGCGACAGCGGCCGTCGCTCCGGTGAAGAGCTTGGAAGTGCGCGTCCAGCGCTGGACCTTCAACGCGCGAGCCTCAGAGTCAGCCGACCACCGCCGAATCTCGCAAGCAGGACAGTCAGAAAGAGCAGGTGTCCTGCCAGCACCGAAAATTGTGGATGCAGTTGGGCTCCAAGCGTCTGAGCCAGGCCCAGCGCGATGCCTCCGACCAGAGTTCCCCAAAGCGATCCCATCCCACCGATGACGACGGCTTCGAAGGCGAAGATGAGCTGCGTCGGACCGCTCGTCGGCTCGAACACGGAACGAATCGCGAGGAACAATCCGCCGAGGGATGCGATCGCGACTGCGATCGCGGTGGCGCGCGCGTAGACCGCCTTGGAATCGATGCCAACGAGCTCCGCCGCCTCAGGGTCTTCCGCTGTCGCCCGCATTGCCCATCCGGCCGGTGTGTATGAAAGGAACAGCTGTAGGGCACCGAAAATGATGACCGCGACAACGAGCACCAGTACGCCAAGCGCCGAGATCGAGAGCTCGCTGGTCAACTGCCAGCTTGCGGTGGTGAATGCGCCCGCAGAATCTCCGAGCGATCGCACGTCTGGCGAGAACGCGATCAGTAGCAGGTTCTGAATCACGATCGACAGCCCAAACGTGGCAAGCAGCGGCGTCAGCAAGCCGGCTTTCAGGCTTCGCCCGAGAACGGTGACCTGGAGGAGGTAGCCGAGCGCCAGCATGACTGGGAGGGCGATGGCGAAAGCGAGAAAGGCGGAGACCCCAGCACGTTCGACGATCACGAAGGTCAGGTAGGCGCCGAGGACCGCCAGGTCACCGTGGGCGAGGTTGATGATCCGCATCACGCCAAACATGATTGAGAGGCCGCACGCGAGCACGGCGTAGAAGGCGCCGAGGAATATTCCCTGCACGATGGCGTTGACCAGCGTCACGCCGAAGTTTCCCCCGCAGCGCTCCGCCGCATTCCGAAGTAGGCATCGACCACGCTTTCGCGGTCCAGCGATTTGGAATCGCCCTCCAGGACCACGCGGCCCTCGAGCATGCAGATGACCCGGCCCGCGACGCGCAGTGCGCGCGTGAGGTCCTGCTCCACCAAGACCACAGTTGCGCCTTCGTTGATCACATTCGTCAGTGAGGCATAGACCGAATCGACAACGATCGGCGCCAGGCCGAGCGAAACCTCATCCAGCAGCAAGAGTCTGGGGTTGCTCATCAGTGCCCGGCCGATCGCGACCGCCTGTTGCTCACCACCTGAGAGGTTGGCCGCAGGCATTTTGCGCCTGGGTTGAAGAAGAGGAAACGCGTCGAGCACCGCCTCGACGTTCCACCGCCCGCGGCGGTCCTTGGCCGCGGCGACGCGCAAATTCTCTTCGACCGTGAGAGAAGGGAACAGGCGGCGACCTTCCGGTACCAGCGCGACTCCGAGCGACACGCGGCGGTGCGCGGGCAGTCGTGTCACATCCACGCCATCGAACCTCACCCGTCCGGCCTGCGGGCGGTGGGCGCCCGCGATGGCACGCAAGAGTGTGGTCTTACCCGCGCCGTTGGCCCCGATCAGGGCGACGATCTCGCCATGTGCGACCCCGAATGACACCCCTCGTACCGCCTGCAGCAATCCGTATCGACAGTCGAGCTGGTCGACTTCGAGCAGCGTCACGCGCGACTGCCCAGGTATGCGTCAATCACCGCGGCCTGGGCGACGACGTCCTTGGGCGCCCCTTCGGCGATGATCCGCCCCGCGTTCATGCACACGAGCCGCGTCACGACCTGCATCAGCACGTGGACGATGTGCTCGATCCACAACACCGCGATCCCGCGATCCCGCAAGGCGGCGATGGTCTCGACTAGCGCGGCAGTCTCTGCATCGGTCAGCCCGCCGCCGATCTCATCCAGGAGAAGCACCGCCGGTTGGACTGCCAACGCCCGCGCCAGCTCCAGACGTTTGCGTTGTAGCAAACCAAGGTCCTCAGCTCTCCGGTTGGCGAGATGGGTGAGTCCGCACTGGTCCAACACGTCAAGGCTGAGCGAGTAAGCCTCTCCGCCGCGCCGCCGGCCGCCTGCGGTCGCGCCGACGAGCACGTTCTCAAAGACGGTCATACCGACGAAAGGCCGAGGCACCTGGTGCGTGCGGGCAATCCCGAGCGTGCACCGATCGGCTGCGTCCTTTGAGGTGATGTCGCGCGTGTGAAAGAGGACGCTGCCCGCGTCCGGGCGAAGCGACCCGGCGAGGACGTTCAGCAGCGTCGTCTTGCCCGCCCCGTTTGGGCCGACGATGCCAACCGCCTCACCTTGATGTAGCCCGAGAGTGACGCCGCCGAGGACCGCGAGCGCGCCGAAACGCTTGTGCACCTCGACCGCGGCGAGGACCGCGGTCGCCACGGTCAGCTACCGGTGTAAGGCTGCAGCGTCGAAGCGATAGGAACGTTGGGGTCGGACGAGTTCTCGCAGATGACGAAGTCGATCGGCCACTTGGAGGCGCCTTTCCTCCACTGGCCTCCGATGATCGGCGTGGTCTGCACGTTCGGGATTGGCGCACCGGCAAAGGCTGGAGGCTTCGTCCAGTCCAGGTGGCCGACGATCGTGTCCACCGAGAGCGTCTTCATCGTGTCGGCGACCTTCGCTTTGTTCTTGGGGTCGCCGCTGGCCTTGAGCACTGCGGCGGCAACGTCAAACAGGGAAAGGCTTGCTCCCATCTGCTGGTTCCACTGCTTGCCCGAAGAAGTCTCGTAACCGTCACCAAGCTCCTTGCTCGACACGCCCGTGAGAGAGGACTTGTATGGCCACGTCGGCGCCCAATAAACTCCCGACGCCAGGCCGTTCCCGATCGCTCCCAGTGCGGAGACCTGCGAAGGAAAGAGTCCGGTCTTGGCGATCTGTCCGATCTTTACGTGGGATGTGTAGCCCTGCTGGGCCGCCTGGCGCCAGAACGTGGCAAAGTCGGGGGGAATCGGAAACGTGTTGAAGATCTGGCAGTCCTCACGGATGAACCTCTGAATCTGTGCCGAGTAGTCGTTCGTGCCGTCTTCATAGGGTCCGGGGTCGACGATGGTGTAACCGGCGGCTTTCAGCGCGGGTGCCAGAGCCTGCCGGATCGCATTGCCGTCGGCGTCATTCGGGTACATCACGCCAACTTTCTTGTTGGTCTGGACCTGCGGCCACAGGTGCGTGTACGCGTTGTAGAACTGCTCGACCCCGAAGCAGTAGTGGAAGATGTATTTGAAGGTCGTGCTCTGGCCCGGTTTGCCGCCCACTCCGAGGTACCACGCCTGCCACGGGACCACGGTGGACACGCACGGGACCCCGGCGGCCTCACAGGCGGTGGAAACTCCGTTCACCGTCTCTGGCGTCGACGTGGTCAACATCAGGTCGACGTTCTGGCTCGAGATCAGATCGTTGGCTACCTGGGCGCTGACCGATGGGGTGGATTGACTGTCGCGCGTGATGATCTCGACCGAGTAGTTCTTGCCTCCGATCGAAAGCCCGCTCTGTAGGGCCTTTCTGGCCAGCCCGACCACATAGGGGTCAGGCTCGCCGAAACCGGAGGTCGCTCCCGTAATCGGGCTGACGAAGCCGATCTTGATCGAGCCGCTGGACGTAGACGTCGTGGAGGTCAAGCAGCCTTCGAGCACACCTGGCATCGCCAGGCCGCCGAGCACAAGTCCGGTGCCCTTGAGCATTTCGCGCCGAGTGATCGCGGTGGACAAACCCTTTCTCTTGCTCACCTGACTTCTCCTTCCAAACTGGGTCTAGGCCGGCGCAAAACAAATGCTCCGTGTACCGACGATCGGAGTTTGAGTCAAGCCATAATGCCCGTCAAGGGTGTCTGACTCCCACCGCGACTTGGAACCGCCTTACCTGTATCCGGATTACCGCGCAACGATCCGGCGCGCACCTCGCCGGGAGCTGGTCAGGCTTCCGGCGGAATGGTTCCACGACCTTTCCGGGCCGGCCTTCGGGCGCATTGAGGTGCGGCCGGAGGATGCCGACCTGACACGCCAGCACGACGGCCAGCCGCTGGGCGAGCGAATCGTCGTCTCCGGGCAGGTCGTCGACAGCGATGGGAGCCCCGTGCGGAATACGCTGGTCGAGGTTTGGCAGGCCAACGCCGCCGGCCGCTACGTGGATCCGGTCGACGAACACCCCGCGCCGCTCGACCCTAACTTCACAGGCGCTGGGCGGTGTCTAACCGATGGTCAAGGTCGCTACCGATTCGTCACTGTGAAGCCAGGCGCCTACCCATGGCGCAACCACGAGAATGCATGGCGGCCGGCGCACATCCACTTCTCGCTGTTCGGCCCATCGCTCGCGAGCCGCCTGGTAACCCAAATGTATTTTCCGGGCGATCCGTTAATGAGCCACGACCCCATCCTCCAGTCGATCCCGGACGAGCACGGTCGGGATCTCCTGGTGGCGACTTTCGACCTAGCCTTGACCGAGCCTGAGTGGGCACTCGGCTATCGCTGGGACATTACCCTGCGTGGTCGCAACGCCACGCCGCGAGAGGTCTAGGTTGAGCGACGACCGCGTACCGACTCCCTCCCAGACGGTCGGCCCATTTTTCGGCTACGCCCTTCCTTTCGAGACTGGCCCTGCGACGACCTCCGGCACGGAGGCGGTCAGGATCGAAGGCCAACTCCTGGACGGCTCCGGAGAACCAGTCTCCGATGGCCTGGTGGAGCTGTGGGGCGGGCAGCAATTTGCCCGCTGCAGGACGGACGGTGAGGGCGCGTTCCATTTCACCGTCACGAAACCTCCCTCCGGATCGCCTCGGAATGACGACGCACCACACCTGGAGGTCGCCGTCTTCTCCCGTGGCCTGCTCCGCCACCTCGCCACGCGTTTGTACTTTCCCGACGAAGAGGAAGCGAACCTCAGCGATCGCACTCTCAACCTCGTCGAACCGGCTCGCCGTCCTACGTTGATTGCGCGCCCGGACGGTCCAGTGCTGCGCTTCGACATACGACTGCAGGGAGAATCCGAAACCGTGTTCTTCGCGTTGTGACAAGGCGGGACCATTGAAATGAAGGTGCCTCACGCGTGGCGGGCTGAAGTTGTCGGTAGCCTCTTACGACCGGCCAACCTTGTCGCTGCGCGAACAAGCTTGGACTCCGGGGAGCTCGCGCCCGCTGAGTTCAAAGGCATCGAGGATGCTGCCGTGCGGGCTGCGATCGAGCTTCAGGAAATGGCCGGTATCGATGTCGTGACCGATGGCGAGTTACGCCGATACGCGTTCTACGGCCACCTGATCGAAGCGTTCGAAGGATTCGATCGCGAGGGCGGCTGGGCGATCCCCTTCCGTGACGAGCAGGGAGAAAAGCTAATTCTCAAGCGGCCTGTCGTGGTCAATCGGCTGCGCTGGAAGCGAAGCATGTGCGCCGAGGAGTGGACCTTTCTTCGGTCGGTTGGACGACATCCTGGAAAGGTGACAATGCTCAGCGCTCAACAGGCTGCCGCGTACTACGACCCCGAAAAGTCGAAGGGTGCTTACCCGACTCGTGATGCTTACCTGGCCGACATCGTCGACATTTCGCGGCGTGAGGTGGACGAGCTGATTCGCCTCGGCTGCACGTATATCCAGGTCGACGGGCCGCAGTACGGGGCACTCCTCGACCCGACCATTCGCGAGGGCTACCGGCAGCGAGGGAGCGACCCCGAGGAGTTGATCGACCGATGTATCGAGCTCGACAACGCGATCATCCAGGGCCACCAGGGTGTCACCTTTGGCCTCCACGTTTGCCGGGGCAACAATCAGAGCAAGTTCTACGCCGAAGGTGACTATGAGCCGATCTCGCGCATTTTCCAGAAGACACTTTTCAACCGGTTCCTGCTCGAATATGACGACCACCGTTCAGGAGGCTTTGCGCCCCTCGCGCATCTGCCTGAAGACCGGGTCGCCGTTCTTGGCCTCGTGACGACCAAGAAGCCGGAACTAGAGACGGAGGCCGAGCTGAAGAGCAGGATCGAAGAGGCGGCACGCTATGTCCCTCTCGAGCGATTGGCGCTCAGCCCTCAATGCGGGTTCGCTTCGACCATTGAGGGCAACCGGCTAAGTCACGAACACCAGAAACTGAAGCTGGAGCTAGTGGGACGTGTGGCCGCCGCAGTTTGGGGCCGGCCTTCCGCGGACTGACGCCGGTCGTTGCAGTCCCCACAGGACCAACGGCGCTAGAGAGACGCGGCGTGGAACGTGTCGCAGTTCGCCATCGAACCTGACTGGTATCCCGTGCTGAACCAGCGCTGACGCTGAGCGGAGGAACCATGGGTCCATGCCTCTGGGTTGACCCGCCCCTGGAACTCCTTCTGGATGCGGTCATCGCCCACTGCCGCCGCGGCGTCGAGTGCGTCATTGATATTGGCCTGTGTCAGCGGCTGGAGGAAGCCGGTGGACGCGGCGTGGTTCGCCCAGACACCCGCATAGCAGTCTGCCTGCAACTCGGTTCGGACCGACTGGCTGGTCGCGCCGGTCTGGCTGGAGTTGCTCGAAAGCTGGCCGAGCAGATCCTGGACATGGTGCCCATATTCATGAGCGATTACATAGC
>DATCPU010000497.1:0-1998 GCA_036569925.1 Candidatus Dormiibacterota bacterium | reverse complement strand
GAAGAACTGCAGCGCCGACGGCCAACCGAGCCAGCCGCTGATCAGCGTTGCCGGCACGAAGATCAGAAGGACGCTGAACACGCGGGTTTCCGCCGAGAGTTTCACGACGTCAATCGTGGCGGAGTGAGCGGAGCTCGTGGTGTATGGCAACCCCTGTTTCTAACCTTCACGAATTGAGAGTCAATTCGAGACGCTGTTGAGACTGGTTCTGAGACGCCTTCTGCAGACGATTGCGTCGTTGCAGGCAGCCCGTTTCAGAGGAGTATCGTCGATGTCGATCAACCCGGAGTACGACGGAACCGTGACACTTCGTCCGTATCCCAATGGTGCCCAGGCGGAACAGGCAGTCGCCGCCCCGGTGGATCAAGTCGTGCCGGCGGGGCCGGCTGACGTCAACCCACCAGCTCAGGCGATGCAGCCGGCCTACCTTCCGGCACCGCAGCCGCTCATCACGCCGGCAGAGGTTTACCCACCTGCCCAGGTGATGCAGCCGGACCCCTCTCGCTACGAAGCGCTAGCCCCGTTCGCGGCGCCGGCCCCAAAGAGCCGCTCACGCTGGGCGGCGCCCTTTGCAGTCGGGATCATCGGGCTCGTCGCCTCAGGCTCGCTGGGCTATTTCCTGTGGTCGACCACCGGCCAGCGCGACGCCGCACGGCACCAGCTGGCATCGACCCAGGCCACGCTCACGGGCACCCAGGCGCTCCTCGCGAATGCGCAAGACGATGCCGCCGCCAAGAAGCTGACCGCGGATTACGTAAGCCTGTACGTCGTCGACAGCGCGAAGGTGGTCATCGACGACAAGAGCCTGAATTCATGCAGGTCCTTCGGCCAGTGCCGGACCGCCGCTCAGCAAGAGCTCAATGACATGCAGGCATTCCAGTCGGATCGAACCAAGGCAACCGTACCGGCCGCTCTGGTCAACTCCGATGCCATGCTCGGTGATGCCATCAGCTCAGGGATCGCCGGCTTGCAGGAGCTGGTCAGCGGCATGGACAACAACAACGTCGCAAAGATCACCGGCGGCTGGGCCAGGCTCAACAAGGCGCTGCTCAGCATGGGCAAAGCCGAGGCGGCTCTCGGAGCAGGCCTCAAGTAAGTCGTTGGGATACAGGTCATGAACCTCTCATCTGGAATCACCGGCATCCGGGCCCGGAGCGTGATCCGGCCGGGTGCCGGCCCCCGCGTGAGCGCCCCGATGGGTCCCGCTCTCGCCACGGTGCTGGCGGTGGTCGTGCTGGCCCTTCCCGTCGCCGCGGCTGGAGTGATCATTCGTGACGAAAGCGCAAACCGGCAGGCGCTCGCCGCGGAGGCTCGTGCCAACCAGGACCTGCGACAGCGGGTGACGGCGCTGGAGGCTCGACTCAACGCGCAGCCTGACTGGACGGCGATCGTGCAGCGGGTTGAGCCTTCCGTTTTCACGATTGAGACGTCCACCGGCCTCGGCTCCGCGTGGGTGGCGCGCTCGGACTCGGCAGGCTCCGACCTCGTCACGAACTTCCATGTGGTCGCCGACGCCTGGAATGCGGGCGCAAGCGAAGTCGACGTGCGGCAGGGCGACAGGATTATCAAAGGCATCATCAGTCGAGTGGACCGCAACAACGACCTCGCGATCGTGCATATGACCGAGCAATTCCCTGCCCTCAAGGCCGTCGCCTACCGTCCAGCGCTTGGGTCGACAGTAATGGCGATCGGATCCCCGCTGGGGTTGACGGGCAGCCTATCGATTGGAGTTGTGTCCGGATATCGCAGCATCGACGGCAGCGATTTCTTGCAGTTCTCGGCGCCGATCAGCCCCGGCAACAGCGGCGGCCCACTCGTCGATGATCAAGGTGACGTTGTCGCGGTAACCGCGGCGAAGTTCGAGGGCACGGGCGTCGAGGGCCTGTCGCTTGCTATCCCGGTGCAGACGGTATGCATGATGCTGGTGGCCTGCGAGCAAGTTCCGACGGGGTAGGTGCGGCGTGGCGGCCGACTTCGTGGCCGCGGCCAGTTTCGAGT
>DATCPU010000496.1:0-5671 GCA_036569925.1 Candidatus Dormiibacterota bacterium | reverse complement strand
GCGCAGTCGAGCGGAGCCTCCGCACGATTCAGCGACGAGTTCAGCGGGCGCTCAAGACGCCCCCGAAGCGCAAGCGAGCCGCGGGCGCTGCGACACGCCGCAAGCCCGCGACCAGAAAGCGCCGAAAGGCTTAGGTCGTACTGAAGCCGGCTTCCGCCTCAAGCCGGCGAGCGGTCCTGTAGGCATCCATGATGCTGAACAGCCAAAGGGACCCGCCGCCGATCTCCAACGGCACACCGATCAGCGCGCCAATGAAGCTGAGGTCCAGATCGAAGCCGAAGAACTCGAGGCCACCCACCCCGATCAGGTAGGCGATCCCCTTCTTGTTCTCGCCCAGGTAAAAGTGACCCAGGCCGGGGACGACAGCCAGCGCGGCCGCCGTCAGTGGACTCTTCCTAGTTCGCCCCACGGGGCCCGTATACCTTCCCGAGGCCGCCGCCCCACACCGAGGGCACGGGGCATTCGGATTCGTCAGCAGCGCACCGCACTTTCCACAAAGAACTTCTGAAGCCATATCACTAACAAGCATGCCCGTTTTGGTAGCCTCCGAATCACATGGACCTGGGCTTCACGGCAGAGGAAGAGGTCTTCCGCAAAGAGGTCCGAACCTGGCTCGATCGAAACCTGCCGGACGACTGGCGCAATGGCGGTGTGGGCGGCTATCGCGAGGACGCCGACGAGTCGATGCAGCGTGGTTGGCAACAGCGGCTTCACGAGGGCGGCTGGCTGAAGCTGGCATGGCCGCGCGAGGCCGGCGGGAGGGGCGCCACGCCGGTGCAGCAGGCGATCTATCAGGAGGAGCTGGCCAAAGCCGGCGCCCCGGCCATCCTCGGCCGCCTTGGGGTGAGCCTGCTGGCGCCCACTCTCTTGGTGCATGGCTCGCCGTGGCAGAAAGAGATGTATGTGGAGAAAATCCTCGGCGGAGAGCTCGTTTTCTGCCAGGGGTTCAGCGAGCCCGATGCCGGCAGCGACCTCGCCGGTCTCCGCACCCGGGCTGAGCGTCGCGACGGGCGCTGGGTCCTCAATGGCCAGAAGACGTGGTCGAGTGGCGCGCACTACTCGGACAAGAGCTTTCTGCTTGCGCGCACCGACCCGATCGCTGACGCGCACAAGGGCATCTCGTTCTTCCTCATTGACATGCATCAGCCTGGGATCGAGGTGCGGCCGATTCGCCAGATGACCGGCGGCGGCGAGTTCGGGGAGATCTTTCTCTCCGATGCGGTCGTCGAGGACCGCGACCTGGTCGGGCAGCCTGGCGACGGATGGAAGATCGCGATGACAGTGTTCGGTTTCGAGCGCGGCGGTCTCGCCCAGGCCGCGCGGTTCGAGCAGGCAGTGGCGCAGCTGGCCACGCTCGCCCGTGATCGTGGCGCCGGCTCGAACCCGACGGTTAGGCAGCAGGTCGCCCAGGCGCAGATCGAGGCCCACGTCTTTCGACTCATCGGTTTGCGCAACCTGACGCAGGCGCAGCAGGGAGCGGCGCCAGGCCCCCAGGCCAGCATGACCAAGCTCTACTGGAGCGAGATGGACAAGCGAATCCAGGAGACGGCGGTGGGCATGCAAGGGCCGTATGGCGCGCTCGCTCCGGATTCGCCATTCGCCATCGAAGACGGGCGCTGGCAATATGGCTGGATGTGGTCGCAGGCGGAGACGATCTACGCGGGTTCGTCGGAGATCCAGCGCAACATCATCGCGGAGCGCGTCCTGGGTCTTCCGAGGGGTAGATGAGCACCACGTCGTCAGTGGTCGATCGGCTCCGGGCCCATATCGGGACGCCTGGGCCGCCCACGAGCGCGGTGGTCGAAGCCGGCCACCTCAAGCGCTTCACCGAGGCGATCGGGGACTCCTATCCGAGATGGCTCACTGAAGCGCCGCCAACCTTCCTCGTCGCGCTGGCGCCGGTCAGCGTGCACCTCCCCGAGGCCGAGGAATATGGAAAAGGCTGGCTCAATGGAGGCAACCGCTTCGAGTTCCTGGAACCGGTGAAGGTCGGCGACACGATCACGGCCATCGGCAAGGTGGTGGACGTGTACGAGAAGACGGGCGGAAGCGGCAGCCTCCTTTTCATCATCTTCGAAACGGAGTACTTCAACGGCCACGGGCGGGTGGTGGCGCGGCTTCGCGGGACGGCGATCCGGCGATGAACCTCCAGGTCGGAGAGGAGCTTCCGGATTTGATCAAGCATCCGACGACGCGCCAGCTCGTGCAGTACGCGGGTGCGCAAGGCGACTTCTACGAAATCCACTACGACCAGGACTTCGCGCGCGGTGTCGGCCTGCCTGGGGTCATCCTGCACGGGCTGCTCAAAGCCGCCTTCCTCGGTCAGCTGGTCACCGATTGGCTAGGCGAGCGCGGCACGCTCAAGACTTTTGAGGTCAGCTATCGCGGGGTCGACGTGCCGGGCAAGCCATACCGCTGCCGCGGACGCGTCAGCAGCGTGAACGGGCTCCATGCGGAGCTCGAGATCTGGGGCGAGGATCCCGACGGCAACCGCACGACGGTGGGCACCGCGGTCGTCGAGATGAACGCCTAGCCCCCTTCAGCTCTCCTGGCCCACGGGCACTGGCCGCATGTTTTGCAGCTGAGCTCTGATTCCGACGACAGCGCGCAGCACCAGCAGCACTGAGGCGTCGATCACGCAGTAACCGCCCGCGATCACCGACGGCGGGTTGCCGGAGGGGATGTGCGTCCACGGCGCGATCGGCATCCAGTACCAGTCGCGCAAGAAGGTGCCGAAGATCTCCAGCTCGCCGGTGGCGATGAAGATGGCCGCGAACAAAGGCCAGCGAGGGGATCGCAGAACGAACCACGCGAAGATGGGCAGGCACATCGCGCCCTGAAGGTCGAACCGGCCTGTGATCAACGGCAGCACGGTCAGCCCGGCGAGAGCCCAGGTCGTGGCGCCCGCGAGGATCACATGCGCGACACGCTTCCCGTACCGAATCACCACCGGCGTGCGCGCCGCCAGCAACCCAAACAGGTAGACGGCGCCGTGGCCCGGCGGCACGTAGAGCGGCACGTTGTGGAACCGGTACTGGTAAAGGCCCCAGATCAGCGACCCGAAGATCTCGAAGCCGGTGGCGACGACCACGCATATCCAGACCTGCAGCCTCTGCTCCTTCGGTGCTTTCAGGGCGGCCAGGTAGAGCGCCGCGAAGGTCAGCAGCCCCAGGATCCATTGCTGCCACAGCGCCGTGGTCCGGCTGTCGGCGAGCAAAAGCGTTGGCGTGTAGACGAGCAGGTAAACGTGCAGCCAGTAAGGCTTGAGCCGGGCGACCACTATTTTTGAATGGTAGACGGGGGCGGCGAGCTGCCGCCCCCGGCATCATGGTCTACCGGGGGACAGTCCCCCCTCAGGAAATCGGTTCGTCGATCAGCGGGGGTTGGAGGTGCCAGGCCTGGGCGGACCACTTGATCACCTCTTCCTGGGTGATCGGGTAGTGGTCGCTCGATGTCGTGGTCACGGTGACTCCGGGGAGCAGGAAGGGGTTGGTCTCATTCAGGTTGCCGCCCGCGATGCTCATCACGTTGGCCCGGGTGAGGTTCGAGCCGGCCTGCTTGAGGACGTCCACCATCGTGTACGCGACAGCGACGCCGTAGATGTTGAAACCGTCGTTGACCTTGCATGTTGAGCAGTTGGCGATGACTGTCTTGTACAGCTGCATCCCGGTGTCGCTCGCCCACTGCGGGTCCGTTGGGTCCTTGATGTAGCCGACGCTGATGGCGCCGTCGATCTTCGCGCCCTTGCTGGCCGCGATCTGCATGTAGGCGGCCGGGTCGGAGACTGAGTTCACGTACTCGAGGGGAGCCCAGCCGATGGCGGTTACGATCGCGAGCGATCCGATCGTGAATGCCGGCGTGGCAAAGATGAAGAGCGTGTCCGCACCCTTGGCCTTCAGCTTGGTGAGCTGGGTGGCGAGCGTGGGCACCGCGGCGGTGACGTCGTAGCTCTCTTTGTCGACGATCATTGACGCGCTGGAGCCCAACCCATCGGTAAGGCCCTTCAGGTAGTCGAGGCCGTAGTCGTCATTCTGGTAAAGCACGCCGATCTTGGCGCTCGGGTGGTTCGCAAGCACGTCCTTGGCGTAGATCCTCGCTTCGCCCTGGTAAGGCGGCTGCCAACCGATCGTGTAGGGGTGCTGGCTGAAGTCCTGCATGAAGGTGGTCGCCCCGGTGGCGACAAAGAGCTGGGGCACCTTGTTGGTGTTGAGGTAATCGCGGACCGACGTTTGGGTCTGCGTGCCCAGGCCTCCGAACATCGCGAAGACCTTGTCCTGCTCGACCAGCTGATGCGTGAGGGGCACGGTCTGCGCGGGGTTGTAGCCGTCGTCGAGGATCTTGTAGGTGATCTTTCGTCCGTTAACCCCGCCCTGGCCGTTGATGTACGTGAAGTAGGCGTTGGCTGCGTTGGCGATGGTGCCATAGGCGGCCGCAGGACCGGATTGCGCAATGGTGACCCCGAGAAGAATCGAGCTGCTCGTGATGCCGGCTTCGGATGCAGTGCCGCCAGAGCCTCCACCACAGGCGCCAAGTGCCAGAAGGCACGCGACCAGGGCGGCCGGTATAGGTCCCCTTCGTGTCATTGGAATCCCTCCAGTGTCGTGACTAGATGCTCAACTAGTGTGAGGGTCCGGCGGCATCTGTCCAGTACCTATTTCGCCGGCCCCCCGGAGGCGGGCGCGGAGAGCCGTGAATGCGGCGGTCAACAGCCCCACGATGCCGTTCGGCGCGAAGATCATGATCAGAATCAGCAGCGCGCCATAGGTGACAGCCGGGCCCGCTTTCACGAAGACAGACGAAATCTGTGACGGGATCCAGTCCTGGGCCGAGATGCTCTGGCTGGACACGATTGGGAGCCAGTAGACGAACGTCCCGCCCAGGAGCGGGCCGATGATCGAGGCCAGGCCGCCGACCACCGCCCCGACCAGGAGCTGGAACGACAGCGCGACCGGGAAGGTGTCGGGGCTGACGTAACCCGTCGCCAGCCCGTAGAGCGAGCCCGCGACGCCTGCGTAGAAAGCGGACATCCCGAACGCCAGCGTCTTATAGCCGGCGACGTTGATGCCCGAGGCCGCGGCTGCAACCTCGCCGTCGCGAATTGCACGCATCGCCCGGCCGGGGCGATGGCGAAGCATGTTCCACGCCACCCAGAACAGCACCGCCCCGCTCACCAGGCTCACGTAATACAGCCACTGCTCGCTCGACATCTGAGGCCCGTTGGTCAGGGTCGCAAAACCGTCTTTGGCGAACTGAGGGGGGTCTGGCGGGGGCATCAATATGCCCTGCACACCGCCGGTGATCTTGTCCGGCCGTTTGATGAGGCTGGGTGTCACGACTGCCAATGCGAAGGTGGCGAGGGCGAGGTAAAGAGCGGACAGGCGCAGCGCGGGAATCCCAAGGAGAAAACCGACGCCACCGCCAACCAGGCCCGCAATGGGGATCGTCAACAGGTAGTTCGTGTGGTAACGGCTGACGAGAATTGCCGTCGTGTACGCCCCGAGTGCCATGAAGGCTCCATGGCCGAGAGAGATCTGGCCGCTGTAGCCGACAAGGATGTTGAGGCCCATGATCGCGATCGTGAAGATGAGCACCAGCGTCCACTCGCTGCTCTCGAAGCTCGTAACCGCCGACGGCAGTCCGATCAGAAGGAGCGCGAGCACGGCCACTAGCC
>DATCPU010000495.1:0-10517 GCA_036569925.1 Candidatus Dormiibacterota bacterium | reverse complement strand
CCGCCGAGGTGGCACCGGACGGGTTCCACGCCCGCTACTCCGCTCGTTGGCGGCGCTATCGCTATCGCTACCTGGACCGCAAGGCCAGGCCCGCGCTGGCGCGGGGCCGCTGCTGGCATGTCGGAGGCCCTCTGGACGTCGACGCGATGTCGGCAGCCGCGAAGGCATTGGTGGGCAAGCACGACTGGACCAGCTACTGCTCGGCCTCCGAGCCTCCTGGCGGGAGGGTGCGCGAGATGCGCTCCGCCAAGGTGGCGCGACAGGGCGATTTCGTCGAGCTGGAGCTGGTGGCGGAAGGATTCCTTCGCGGCCTGGCGCGCAGCATCGCGGGAGCGCTGGCAGAGGTGGGACGAGACCGCAAACCACCCGAATGGGTGGGCGAGGTGCTGGCGGCAAAAGACAGACGACGGGCGCCGCGGA
Source organism: Candidatus Dormiibacterota bacterium (assembly GCA_036569925.1). Taxonomy (GTDB): domain Bacteria; phylum Chloroflexota; class Dormibacteria; order Dormibacterales; family Dormibacteraceae; genus Palsa-872. The sequence goes on along the minus strand of DATCPU010000495.1, from coordinate 10,097 downwards.
CGGCGCCGGCAGGCGGCCTGACATTGGTGGAAGTGATTTACTGAAGGACCTCGGAATGAGCAAACAGAAGACCTGGACAGCAAAAACGGCGGAATTGAAGAGTGATTGGTTTGTGGTCGACGCCACAGATCAGGTACTCGGCCGCCTTGCCAGCTCTGTGGCCAAGATCCTTCGGGGCAAGCACAAGCCGACGTTCACTCCGCACCTCAACACAGGAGATCACGTGATCATCATCAACGCCGCGAAGGCCAAGGTCAGCGGCGCCAAGCTCACAGGCAAGCACTACACGCGATACACCGGCTACCCCGGTGGCCTGCGCACGCGCAGCCTGCAGGTCGCCCAGGATATCGACCCGACCTTCCCGCTGATGAACGCCGTGAAGGGAATGCTTCAGCACAACACGCTCGGCGCGGACATGCTCACCCGACTACGCATCTACGCCGGGGCCGAGCATGGGCACCAGGCCCAGAGGCCGAAGGCGATCACCTTCGACTCAAGGGGAGACATCAAACTTGGCTGACGCCTTTCACAGGGGAACCGGCCGTCGCAAGAACGCAGTGGCTCGCGTGCGCATCCAGCCAGGCGAGGGGCGTGTCTTGATCAACGACAAGGAAACGCTGGCTTACCTGGGCCGTCGCGTGCTGGAGATGGCAGCCCTCGCGCCACTGCGCGTCACGAGCACCCAGCGCAAGTTCGACATCAGCGTCAAGGTGGTCGGCGGCGGCACCAGCGGCCAGGCCGGGGCCATCTCGCACGGCATCGCCCGTGCGCTCATCAAGTACGACCCGGACTTCCGGCCCGCCTTGAAGAAGGCAGGTCTGCTGACCCGTGACCCGAGGATGAAAGAGCGCAAGAAGTACGGTTTGAAGAGGGCCCGCAAGGCTCCGCAGTACACAAAGCGCTAGTCGTGCCCTCGCGGCGGCTGGATTGGCCGGACTGCCGAAATACACGCGACCTCGGTGGGCTTCCCCTGGCGGGCGGGCTGACGCGCACCGGCATGTTCATAAGGTCCGATAACCTGCGCAGCCTCACGCCTGCAGGCCAAGAGGCGATGGTCGCGTACGGGGTGACCGACGTCATCGACCTGAGAAGCGAGTCAGAGGTCGCATCCTCGCCGAGCCCGTTCGCCACGCCAGAGCCCTTTGCCGGCACCCCGCCCACTTACTCGCACCTTGCCCTCGTCGACGATGCGACCATGCGCAGGCTGGCCGAGGCCCCAGACATGTTCGATCGGTACTTGATGATGCTCGACCACCGGGCGGATGCTTTTCGCGAGATCTTCACGGCTTTGGCAAGGTCCGAGGGCGCCGCAGTGTTCCACTGCTTCGCCGGCAAGGACAGAACGGGGATGGTGGCGGCGATGAGCCTTGCGCTGGCTGGAGTCGACGTCGCCTCAATCGCCGCGGACTATGCCGAGACCGACGAACAGATGGCCACGCGATACGAGGAATGGCTGGCTGCGGCTCCGCCCGAGCAGGTTGCGGAGATGCGCGAAGACCTGCGGTGCCCGCCCGAGCGGATAGTCGCCGTGCTGGAATACGTTGACCAGAGGTGGGGAGGAGTCGAGGGCTACCTCGAGACGGCCGGCGTGTCGTCGACAGAGATCGCCGCGCTCAGGTCAAAGCTGACCAACTAAGCAGTCGACAGTCTAGGCGCCGACCAGCTCGCCGACCGCATGGCCGAACATCTCGTGGTGCTTGTCCACGTCTTCTCTGGTCGTCGCCGGCGACATCAGCGCCATGTTGTGGAACGGGGTCATCAGGATTCCGCGGTTCGCCAGGTACACGTGCAGGTAGTCCTCGAGCTCGCCGTCGGTAGCCGCGTGCGACTCCGTGCCGTTCGACGGCGGCGGTGAGGTGAAGCGGTATTCAGTCCGGGCACCCAGCTGGCTCACCGACCAGGGAAGCTCATGCGTATCGATCACCTCTTGAACGCCGGCGGCGAAGTGGGTGCTGAGCGAGATCATCGTCTCGAAGGCCTTGTTCGTGAGAACGTGCTCAAGTGTCGCTCGCGCGGCGGTGATGGAGACCGGGTTACCGGCCAGCGTGCCTCCGACACCACCCACATCGACCATATCCAGGTCGCCTCGGCTGGCGAGGTGCTGGGCGAGCTCTGCCGACATTCCATAAGCGCCCACAGGAATCCCTCCCGCGATCGCCTTGCCGATTGTCAGCATGTCCGGCGTCAGGCTCCATGCGCGGGTCGCACCGCCTGGCCCGGCGGAGAAGGTGTGCGTCTCATCGTTGATGAGAAGGGTCCCGTACTTTTTGGTCAGCGACCTGACGCCGGTGAGGTATCCGTCGTGGGGCAGAACGATCCCCATGTTGGTGAGCGCCGGCTCCATCAGCATCGCAGCAACGTCGCCATTGGCCAGCTCGCGCTCAAGCCCATCGAGATCGTTGTATTCCGCGACCCTGCTGGTCGTCGTCACATCGGATGGCGCGCCCACGTTGCCCTCGCGGCTGGCCGCGTGGCCGTCGGGCCCGACGACGACCAGCGATTCGTCGACGGTGCCGTGATAGCAGTAGCTGTTGAATAGGATCTTCGGACGCCCGGTGATCGAGCGAGCGAGCCTGATCGCCCACCGGTTGGCGTCGGTAGCCGTCAGCGAGAAGCTCCAAAAAGGCAGGCCAAAACGGCGCGCCAGCTCGGTGGCGACCCAGTCCGCATCGGCAGTCGGCATCATCGTGGTCACGCCGCCCCGACCGGCGATCTGTTCGACCACAGCATCGACGATGGGCTTCGGCGAATGGCCTGCCATGGCACCCGTGTCGCCGAGGCAGAAGTCGATAAGTACGTGGCCATCGATATCCTCGACCCGGGCTCCTGAGGCTTTGGCGGCGTAGAGGGGAAAGCCGCCCGCAGCTTTGTTCATCCAGGTCATCGGAACGCGCCCGAATAGATGCTGAGCGCCGGTGTAGGCGGCGAAAGAGCGTGGGTTGCGCTCTTTGAAAGCGGTGCGTTCACGCTCGAGAAGGTCAGACAGGCGGCTGCGATCGATCATCGCCGTTGCTTCCATTCGGGTCGGATCCCTCCACTCGCGTTAACAGGCTGGCTTGGCGCCGCGGTGGCCGGCCTTGAGAATCCTAGGCGACTCACCCAACGCATTCAGGAGGTCCGAGTGAAGGACAAGACCCCGGTCGTCAAACAGCTGTACAGGCTCAGCGTGGAGCCGCGCGTCGTGGAGCGCCTGGCCACGCTGGCCACTCGCACCGGCGAGCCCAGGAGCCGTCTGGCCACCAGGCTGTTCACCGAAGCCGTGCTCTCAGCCAAGCCGGTGTCGGCGCGAACTGCCAAGAAGTCGCGGGCTTAAGCCTGCCCTACGCTCCCGTTGTGCTCGGCATCGACCGAATGGCCGCCGGGCGGATCGGCGTACATGGCCTCGACCTGCTCTTTGTACTTTGAGTGGATCACGCGCCGCTTCAGCTTCATCGTCGGCGTCAGCTCCTCCGACTCGGGCGACCACTCGGCCGGCAGGATCGTGAACCTCTTGAACTGCTCGATCCGAGACAGGTGAGTGTTCGCGACGGTAAGCGCGCGGCGCACCTCCGCGACCGTGGATGGATGCTCGGACAGCTGGGCCATCGACGATGACTCGATGCCGTGTGCCTTCGCCCACATCGGCGCCACCTGCGGATCCAGCACCACCAGCACCGTGATGAAGCTGTGACCGTCGCCGATGGCCACTGCCTGTCCGATGATCGGGCTAGATTTCGCCACCGCCTCGAGATTGGCAGGCGAGATGTTCTTGCCTGACGAGGTGATGATTAGCTCCTTCTTCCTGTCGACGATTCGGTAATGGCCGTCGGGACCCAGCTGAGCGATGTCGCCGCTGTGCACCCAGCCGTCCTTGTCAATGGCCTCAGCTGTTTTTTCCGGATCGCGGTAATAGCCGACCATGACGTTTCCGCCGCGGATCAAAAGCTCTCCATCCTCGCCGAGGCGCGCCTCCACGCCCGGCATTGGCACGCCGACCGACGGGGCGCGGTGATCGTTGATCGGCACCGTCGTCGCCGGACCCGTGAGCTCGCTCATGCCCCAGACCTCGTAAAGCGGCATGCCGAGCGCGGCCCAGAACTCGTGCACCTCCGGCCGGCAAGGCGCCGTGCTCGTGACGGCCAGATGACAGCGGTCAAGGCCGACCTTGGAACGAAGCAGCATGAACAGTGGCTGCGCCCGTTCGACGACGGCCGCGAGCTCCGCAGGAACCGGTTGGCCATCCCGCCTCAACCTGTACGCCTGGACGGCGGCCGCCACCGCTCCCTGGGCCATTTGACGCTTGGTCTCATCGGGCTCGGCGCCAAGGCCGGCGTTGATGCCGGCCATCAGCTTCTCCCAAACTCGCGGCACGCCGACAAACGCCGTCGGCTTCGCCTCGAGCAGATATGGCAACAGCTCTGCCACGTCGGGGCACAGGTAAACCTCGTGCCCGTTGTAAATGCTTCCCCACTGCGAGGTGAAGCGCTCCGCCACGTGAGCGAGGGGCAGGTAGCTGACCAGCACCTCGTTGTGCAGCTCGAGCACTCGGCGCGCTGACTCGAGGGTCCAGACAATGTTGTTGTGAGAGTAGACGACACCTTTCGGCGGACCTGTAGTGCCTGAGGTGTAGATCAAGCCGACGGTGTCCTCTGGACCGACGGCACGGGCGGCCGCCTCAAACGCAGCCGGGTCCCGCTCGTAAGCCGCGCGTCCTTCCGCGACCAGCGAATCCCACGACAGCACGCCTTCGGGAGCTTTGCCTCGAATCAAGATGAGGTGACGCAGGTTCGGTGTCGCTGACCGAATCTGGAGGAACTTGGCCAGGAATCCCTCGTCCTCGACGAAGGCGACGGTGGCCTGGGAATGATTGGCGAGATATTCGACCTGCTCCGGAGCCAGGGTGTTGTAAACGCTGACGGCGGCGCCGCCCGCATGGACAATGCCAAGGTCGGCAATCACGTGCTCGGGCACGTTGCGGGCCATGATCAGCCCGAACTGTCCCGGGCCAAAGCCCAATCCCTTGAGGGCCATCGTGACTGCGGCGACCTCATCGCGGTACCCCTTCCAATCGAGGCTGTGCCACTCGCCGTCTCGCTTCCAGCGGAGAGCTGGGCGATCTGCCAACTTCTTAGCCGCCTCACCGAAGATCGTGCATACCGTCTTGCCCGAAACAGCGGCGTCGATGTCCGCGCGCTGGGTCATCACATCCATGCGTTCCACTCCTAATCCCTCCAGCCACCCGGCCACCGGATGACGATCCAAAACATCATGCGGCCCCGGGCGCCGCATGTCACGAGGGCGCCTAAACTACCGGGGGTGGGGCGTCGATGATCTACGTACGATCGCGCCGGCCGATAGTGACCCTGGGAGCCTCCGGACTGGCTTTCGCCCTGCTCTTCGCCGTCCTTGCCGCGGGCGCCCTGCGCTTGCCCGGCGGGTGGGTGGCCTCGGTGGCCCTGGCGGCCGGATCGATCGCCGCCATCGCGGTGGCCGTCTCAGCGGCGCTGAAACTTCGAACCTGGCCCCTGGGCAGGCTCGGCCTCTTCCGCGACAGGATCGTGATCATCCAGGGCCGGCACGAGATCACAGCAGTCTGGAATCGCATGGAGACCGTCACTCTGGCCGACCCTGGCTCCTGGCCCAACCTCCGGCTGACCGACCGCTTGACCATTCAGTGCCGCAACGAAGCACCGGTCGGGTTCAAGCCGGCTCAGTTCGGCCTGCATCCCGTCGCCTGTCGCGACCTCATCCTTCGGCTGCGCGACCACTCAAAGCTGCGTGCCCGCCTGCCCGAGTTCGACTCGGCCCGGGACCTGGAGGGTTCGGAGGTTATGGCTGGCGAGCTAATCGAACCGCGCCTTTAGCGCGCGGCATCATGATCAACTCCGTGGGCGCCCTTGAAGGACGCGACTTCCTCGATATCGCCGATCTCCGACCGGCGGAGCTCCGCGACCTGCTCGACCTGGCGCACGCGATCAAAGCCGGCCGCTGGTCCGAGCGGCCGCTCGAAGGGCGCCACCTCGCCCTGCTCTTCCAAAAGCCCTCTCACAGGACCCGGGTCTCGTTCGAGGTGGGGATTGGGCGGCTCGGCGGCAAGCTGACGAACCTGACCGAGCAGGACGTTCAGCTGGGCGTCCGGGAGACGGTCGGCGACGCTGCCAGGGTCCTCGACAGTTACGTGGACGGAGTCGTGGCGCGTTTGCGCTCACATGGCGACCTGCTCGAGCTTGCTGCTGCCTCGGACAAGCCGGTGATCAACGCATTGACCAATCGATCTCACCCCTGTCAGATCCTGGCCGACCTCATGACGCTGGAAGAGGTGTGCGGTCCGCCGGCCCAGCAAAAGGTGGTGTACATCGGCGATGGCAACAACATCGCCGTCTCTCTGATCGAAGCCGCCGAGCTGATGGGCTTCTCGCTGATTGTGATCACACCGCCCGGATATGCTCCTTCGGCCGACGTTGTTGATGGCAAGCTGCCCGCCGGTGGGAGGGGATCCAGGATTACCCTGAGCAACGATGTCGCGGACGTTGCCGGCGCGACGGCGATCTACACCGACGTGTGGACCTCCATGGGTCAGGAAAGCGAGCGTGAGGTGCGGCGCAAGGCGTTTGCCGGTTACCAGGTCAACGAAGACTTGATGGCTCAGGCGCCAGGGGCTGCCTTCATGCACTGCCTGCCCGCCCACCGGGGCGAGGAGGTGACCGACGGGGTCATCGACGGCCCGCGTTCGGTCGTCTTCCAGCAGGCGGCCAACCGCCTGCACGTGCAGATGGCGCTGATGGCCCGCCTCTTTGGAGCCGACTGATGCAGGGCTTGTACGACTTCTTCACCCAGCTGCAAGAAGTCACGAGGCACATTGGGTGGGGAGAGGTCATCGATGTTGCGGTCGTTGCCTTCGTCCTCTACCAGCTGCTGCGCTTGCTTCGCGGTACGCAAGGCACACAGATTCTTGTCGGGCTCGTGGTGCTCGCGGTGATCGGAGTGCTGGCGATCCAGTTCAACCTGATCCTGCTGAGCTGGCTGTTCAAGAATGCCGGCTTCTTCATCCTGATCGGCGTCATCGTCATGTTCCAGCCGGAACTACGGCGGGCGCTGGACCAGATCGGACGCCTTGGGAAGCTCGGCCGGCCACTCTCCGCTTACAGCACGAGCCTTTACAGCCAGGCCATCTCTGAGTCGATCCGAGCGGTCGAGCGCTTGAGCACGCGCAGAACCGGCGCCCTGATTGCTTTCGAGCGAGACGTGGGCCTGGAGGACTACGCAAACACCGGCGTCCGTATCAATGGAGAGATCTCGGCCGAGGTTCTGCAATCGATCTTCTATCCCAACTCGCCGCTCCATGATGGGGCCGTCATCGTGCGCGGCAATCGGATCATTGCGGCCGGCTGCCTCTTGCCTCTGCCCGAAGAGGGCCTGGTGAGAGAGCGGTTGGGCACTCGGCATCGCGCCGCGCTCGGCCTGTCGCTGGCATCGGACGCGCTCGTGCTCGTAGTCTCTGAGGAGACGGGGGCCATATCAGTGATCGAGGAAGGCAAGATAACGCGGAACCTGGACGCCGACGGGCTGAGGCGCGTAGTTAGCGTCAAGGTACCTGGGCAGGTCTCAAATGGGAACGGGTTCCTGGGGCGGCGGAAGTGAGCTGGGTCACCGACAGCTGGCGCCTCAAGCTGCTCGCGATTGGGCTTTCCATTTTGATGTTGGGTGCAGTTGCTTTCGCGCAGAATCCGCCCACTTTCAAGACGTTGACGGCCTCGATTTCGTACGTTCCGCAGATCCCTGACAACCTGATCGTCATCAACGGACCAAGCAAGACGACAGTCCGTGTCACGGGTTTGGCGGACCCAATCCAGGCGATGACCGCAAGCAGCCTGACCGCCAGCTTCGATCTCTCGAAGGCGGCTCCCGGCCCGGCAGTCAAGGTCAACCTGATCGTCACCGCAGGCGTGCAGGGTGTCACCGTCCAGAATCCGTCGGTGCCCTACTTCCTGGATATCGAGCCGCGAAAGACCGTGCCTTTGACCGTTCACGTTCGATTCCTGCGCGTGGCCCAGGGATGGCAGGTCACCAAATTTAGTGCGGGGTGCCCTAATTCCCCGTGCGTGGTCAACTTCGAAGGCCCGGTCAGCTGGGAGACGAAGTTGGTCGCATATGCAGATATCGGCGGACCAATTCAGAACGAAGGCCAGGATTTTCCGAACATGCCAATCACCCTGGAGCAAGCCGGCACGCCGCTGGACGTGGCGAACTTTCTGAGGACGACGCCTAATTCGAGCCTCTCGCCTGCGGCCGCCGAAGTCCAGTACACAGCGAAGACCAGCACGACCAGCAAGCAGGTCGTGCTGATGGCCGCCCAACCATCACATTTGCCGCCACCGGCCTACCAGCTCACGGCCATCACGTTCTCCCCCGAACTCGTCCTGGTCAAAGGTCGAGCCGACATCCTGGCGAACGTGACAGCCTTGACCCTGCCTGCGGCGGATCTCAGCGGCCACACCTCGACCTTCACGGTCAGCGTGGCCATTCCTTATCCGGCAGGTGTGAGCGGGCCCGCCGGCCAGGTCCGCGTGACGTACACGATCTCGCCCAATCCGGCCGTCCAGGCGTCGCCCACCCCAACCGCCTCGCCCTAGGCCTCTTCTGTAACCTGAACCCCGCCGGCTCCGTTCAAGGAATGCGTCGAAACAACCCCGGGTAGGAGTTCTGTAGATATGTGTGGAATCATCGGCTACCTCGGCGACCAGGAAGCCACCCCGATCCTGATGGAGAGCCTGAAGCGCCTCGAGTACCGCGGCTACGACTCAGCGGGAGTGGCCGTGCTGGAGATGCCGACCGCCGGCAAGCCCAACCACACGAGCATCACCAAGTCCGAGGCCAAGGTCGACATGCTGATCGACAAGCTGAAGGCCAACATGCCGACTGGCAAGCTGGGCATCGGCCATACGCGCTGGGCGACCCACGGTAAGCCGACCTACATCAACGCCCATCCGCACACCGATTGCCACAACCGGATCTTTGTCGTGCACAACGGCATCATCGAGAACTTTGCCGAGCTCAAGGCCGAGTTGCAGGCGGCAGGGCACGAGTTCACCTCCGACACCGACACCGAGGTCGTGCCGCACCTCATCGAGGCCAACTACAAGGGCGACTTTCTCAGCGCTGTCCGCGCCGCCCTTAAGCGCATCCGCGGCGCTTACGCGCTGGCGATGTTCTCGACCGACGATCCGGAGCTTCTGATCGGGGCCCGGCTCAACGCGCCGCTGGTCGTTGGACTCGGCGACAACGAGTACTACATCGCGTCGGACATAACGGCGATCATTCCGTACACCAAGCGGGTGCTCGTGCTCGGCGAAGGCGAGGTGGCCGCGGTGACACCGCTCGGCGCGCAGGTGTCGACGCTCGACGGCGTCACCGTCGAGCCCAAGCTCATCCACGTCGATTGGGATCTGAGCCAAGCGCAGAAGGGCGGCTACACGCACTTCATGCTCAAGGAGATCCACGAATCCTCGGAGGCCGTCGCCAACGCGATGCGTGGCCGGCTCACCGACGACGGCATGGTCTCGTTCCGAGAGTTCGATGTCCCCGACGAGGAGATGCGCCGGTACCGCGAGGTTCTTCTGCTCGGCATGGGCACCTCGCTTCACGCAGCGATGGCGGGCGAGTATGTGATCGAAGACTGGGCGGGCATTCCCGCCAAGGCGATGGATGCATCGGAGTTCCGCTACCGCCGACCGACGTTCGGCGAGGACTCATTGGCTGTCGTGATCACGCAGTCGGGTGAGACCGCCGACACCCTGGTCGGCCTGCACCAGGCAAAGGAGCGTGGCGCGCGAACGGTCGCCGTCACCAACGTTGTCGCCAGCTCAGCGGCGCGCGATGCGGACGGCGCGATCTACCTGCACTCCGGACCGGAGATCGGGGTCGCATCGACGAAGACCCTGCTGGCGCACTTGGTGAGCCTTTATTTGCTTGGTCTGCGCATCGCGACAGTCCACGGGCGCGTGTCGCTGGAGCGACGTCACGAGCTGGTCGCGTCACTGCGTGCGCTCCCTGGCCACGTGGAAGGGATAGTCGCCCGTGAGAAGGAGATCGCGCAGATCGCCAAGAAGTACAGCCGG
>DATCPU010000494.1:0-4520 GCA_036569925.1 Candidatus Dormiibacterota bacterium | reverse complement strand
CACGTACTGGGGCGAGTTGGTGAACACAGGATCGATCACTTCAGAGGCCTCGCGAATCCGATCGATCGAGATGACAGAGTCCATTGCCCGGACGATAAGTCATCCGAAGTCCCCTCCGACGCTTCGCGCCACCTCCCCGCAAAGCGGGAGGATCTGAACGGTGACGCCGCCCCGGGGGTAGTCAGGGCGGCGCCTTACGTGTCAAGGAGCCGGGAGCCACTCCGGCAATTCCTCTCGCTGAAATAAACGATTGACCCTGTAAAAAGGCTACGGCCCACCTTGTAAAAACTGGATGATGGTCCGGCGATGCCGAGGGCCACGGTCACATTTGTCTGCACCGACTGCGGAGGCGAGTCGCCCCGCTGGGCGGGACAGTGCCCCCACTGCCAGGCGTGGAACACGCTGCAGGAGTTCAACGTTCGCAAGGCCCCGGGCGGTCGACCTCGTCAGGCGTCGTTGTCGGCCAGCGCCAGTCCGGTCCCAGTGACCGAGCTGTCCACCGAAGCCGCCCCTCGCCTGACGCTGGCCTGGGGAGAGCTCAACCGGGTCCTTGGTGGCGGGATCGTCCCCGGAAGCCTGGTTCTGGTCGGTGGGGAGCCCGGGGTCGGCAAGTCGACTCTTCTGATGCACGCGGCTCAACAGGTGGCGGCGCGCGGCGGCCAGGTCCTGTATGCGTCGGGCGAAGAATCGCCTCAACAGATCCGGATGCGAGCCCAGCGCCTTGGTGCCATGGAGGCCGGAATCCTGCTGTTTGCCGAGAACGACCTCGATGCGATCTGCGAAGCAATCCGCGCGGCGGCGCCTCGGCTTGCAATCGTCGATTCGATCCAGACGGTCACCGATGCCGGCTTCGAGGGCAGCGCTGGCAGCGTCACCCAGGTCCGTGAGTCAGCGGCTCGGCTGATGCGCCTGGCCAAGGAGGTCGGGGTCCCGATCTTCCTGGTCGGCCACGTCACCAAGGAGGGAGCGATTGCCGGGCCGCGGGTACTTGAGCATATCGTTGACACCGTGCTGTACCTGGAAGGCGATCGGCGGCAGGAGCTCCGCGTGCTCCGCGCCATGAAAAACCGCTTCGGCTCAGCCGAGGAGATCGGCGTCTTCGCCATGGGCGAGTCAGGCCTCGAGGAAGTCCCCGACCCCTCGACCGCCCTCCTCAGCCAGGCGACGACGGCATCGCCAGGATCGGCCATCGTGGTCGCGCTCGAGGGCACACGGCCCTTGCTCATTGAGATCCAGAGCCTTGTCAACCTCAAGGCCGAAGCGGCGATAGTGCGCCGCATCGCCAACGGTGTCGACATCAACCGCCTGCACATGCTCATCGCGGTCATCGAGAAACGGGCGGGTCTCAAGCTCGGCTCGTCGGATGTCTTCGTCAACGTCGCCGGCGGCATGCGCATCACTGAGCCTGCCGCCGATCTCGGTCTCGCCCTGTCCATCATCAGCAACGATCTCAACAGGCCCCTGCTGGACGGCCTGGTTGTGATCGGTGAGCTGGGATTGGCAGGGGAGGTGCGTCGCGTGGGCCAGTTGGAGCGCCGCCTGTCTGAGGCGGCCCGGCATGGTTTCACGCGCGCTTTGATTCCGGCCGGTGTCAAAGCCGTCCGGCCATCCGGCCTCGAGGCGATCGAGGTTCGGACCTTGGCGGAAGCTAAAGCCGCCGCATTTTCTCCACCTATTTCGTCCGGCAGATTCATACAGGGGGCCGGCATCTCGGTCTCCTAGGAGGTTCCCCGTGAAGCGTTCAGAGAAGCTGGCCCGCTGGCTTGGGGCGGCGCTTGGCCTGATTGGTGGTTTCTTGCTCGGCTATTTCCTGGTCCGGGGTGGCGTCCACACGTACCCCGGCTACGTGATCATCGGCTTGACCACGCTGGAAGGCCTGATCTTCGCCTACCTCGGCACGCCTTACGTGCTTGGCGGGTGGCGAACTTTCAACTTCCGCCTCACGAGCACGCCGCTGCCCGACCTGTTGAGCGGGCTGCTCGGCGTTGTCGTTGGATTGGTCATCGCGTCGCTCATCGGAGTCTTCGTACGGGATTTTCCGAACGGCGTCCTGCTCTCTGCCATCCTGGCGCTGCTGCTGGCCGCCCAGGGTGCTTCCATCGGGCTGACGCGACGTGCAGAGCTCGCGGCGCTGTTCTTCGGCCGGGGCGGCAACGACCACAAGATCAATCGACTGAGCGGTGTCCTGCTCGACACCTCGGTGATCATTGACGGCCGAATTCTCGACATCGCGAAAACCGGTTTCGTCGATATGCCCCTGATCATCCTCAGCTCTGTGCTGCGCGAGCTGCAGCAGGTCGCGGACTCAGCCGACGCAACGCGGCGGCGCCGTGGACGCCGCGGGCTCGAGGTGCTGACGGAGATGCAAAAGGATTCGACAATCCCGCTCGAGGTGGTTGACGACGACGTGACCCCCAGCGTCGAGATCGACGCGCACCTGGTGCGCACCGCCAAGCGAAAGGGTTGGGGGATCATGACCAACGACTTCAACCTCAACCGGATCGCGCGCCTCGAAGGCGTCACCGTTCTGAATCTCAATGAGCTCGCGCACGCGATGCGCCCGGTGGCAATCCCTGGCGAGGAAATCGTGGTCATGGTTGCCCGCGAGGGGAAGGAGCCCGGTCAGGGCGTAGGCAGCCTGGACGACGGCACGATGGTCGTCATTCAAAACGGACGCCGCCTGCTCAACCAGACGATCACAGCCGTGGTGACGTCCGTGATCCAGACGTCGGCGGGTCGGATGATCTTTGCCGAACCCGCCGCCATAGACGGCCGCCGCACGAGCGCACGCCCTAAGGCGGACGTTGGCTAGGTCGATCAGAGTCGGGGCGATCGTCGCGGCGGCCGGCTCTGGCACTCGCCTCGGTCGCGGCAGCAAGGCGCTGGTGCGCTTGAACGGCAAAACCACGCTCGCGCGCGTGCTCGAGCTGTTTCTCGCGCTTGACGAGATCGATCGGATTGTCGTCGTCGGACCGCCGAGCCGGCTCGAGAATGCGGAACGCGAGGTGGCCGCGCTGCACCCTCGCAAGCCGGTGGCCGTGAAGGCCGGAGGCGAGAGCCGCCAGGAGTCCGTACGCGCCGGCCTGGCCGCGCTCGGGGAGTGCGACTTCGTCTTGGTGCATGACGCAGCCCGCCCTCTCGCGACGGCGACGTTGGTGCGACGCGTCCTCGCGGCCGCAGTGGAATCGGGCGCCGCTTTTCCTGCGATCTCCCCGCGTGATGCCGTCAAGCGCGTGGAGGGGAACCGGCTGGTCGAGAGCCTGGACCGCTCGCGCATAGTTCTCGCCCAGACGCCTCAAGCATTCGCCTACGAGCTGCTGGCCCGGGCCCACCGCGAGGCGGCCGACGCTGGACTGGTTGGTGACGACGACGCTCAGCTTGTCGCGGCCACCGGACATGCGGTCACTGCGGTCGAAGGCGAGCCCGCCAACATCAAGCTGACCACCCCCGAAGATCTCGAGGTCGTCGAGGCCCTGATCAAAGAACACGAAGCCGCGACGACGTGAGGGTCGGTGTCGGCTACGACGTCCACCCGCTGCGGCCCGGGCGCGATCTTGTCATCGGCGGCATCCACATCGACAACCCGCTTGGCCTCGACGGCCATTCCGACGCCGACGTCCTGACCCACGCCGTCATCGATTCACTGCTCGGGGCGGCGGCGCTTGGAGACATCGGTCAGCACTTTCCCGCGAGCGATCCGGGATACGAGGGTGCGTCGAGCCAGGACCTGCTCGCGATGGTGGTGCGCACTGTGAAGCAGGCGGGCTATCGCGTGGTCAACGTCGACAGCACCGTGATCGCCGAAGCGCCACGGCTGCAGCCGCACATCGACGCGATTCGCAAGCAGCTGGCAAAGACCCTCGACATCGATCTCGATGCGGTCAGCGTTAAAGCGACCTCGCCCGAGGGGCTAGGAGCGCTGGGACGCGAGGAGGGAATCGCGGCCCAAGCCGTCGCCCTCATCGAGGCAACCGGCTAAAGCTACCCTTCTTCGGTGGCTCTCAAGCTTCACAACACGTTGACCGGCACGAAGGATCTCTTCGAGCCCCTCGAGGCCGGACACGTCGGCATGTACACCTGCGGACCGACTGTGTGGAACTTTGCGCACGTCGGCAACCTCAGGGCTTTTCTGTTCTACGACCTGCTTCGTCGCCACCTCCAGGCCGGGGGCTACCGGCTGACGCACGTGATGAACGTCACGGACATCGACGACAGGATCCTGGACCAGGCGATGCACGCCGGAGTAACAATTTCTGATTACGTGAAGCCGTACCTGAGTGCCTTCTTCGAGGACATGGCCGCTCTTCGCGCGCAGCCCGCCGAGCAGTATCCCAGGGCCACCGAGCACATCCAGGACATGGTCGCGATGATCAGCGCATTGCTTGAGGGCGGCCATGCATACATCGCGGATGGCGACGTTTACTTCAGGATTGCCAGCTTTCCTTCTTACGGGGCCTTGTCGCGCCTCGATCGCGGGGGCCTTCGCGCTGGAACGCGCGTAGCACAGGGGGGTCGCGGGC
>DATCPU010000493.1:0-10902 GCA_036569925.1 Candidatus Dormiibacterota bacterium | reverse complement strand
ACATGAGCGCCGACTTCCGGCTTAAGGACGCCACCCAATACCCCCGCTGGTACCACCAGGAGCACCCCGCGCCCGATGTGCTCGGCAGAGCCGTGCTGGGCCTACCCGAGCTGCACGAAAGCGAGCTCAAAGGTGCTGAGTTGATTGCCGTTCCCGGCTGCTACTCGACCGCCTCGATCCTCGCGCTCGCGCCTGCCGTCGCAGCGGGTGTCGTCGGCTCCGACATAGTCATCGACGCCAAGTCCGGTGTCAGCGGGGCGGGCCGGTCGCTCGGCCTCGGGAGCCATTTCAGCGAGGTCAACGAGTCCACCGGCGCCTATGCGATCGATGGCCATCGCCACCTGCCGGAGGTGACGCAGGAGCTCGGGGCGCTGAGTGGGAATGGCCTGCGTGTCACCTTCGTGCCCCACCTGGTGCCGATGACGCGCGGCATCCTCGTGACCTGCTATTTCGACCTCAAGAGCTCGGTCGCGGAGCTGCACGACACCTATGTCGAGTTTTATGCCGGCCAGCCGTTCGTCAAGGTCCTCGATCAAAGCCCGAGCACGAAGCTCGCCAGTCACTCGAACCTCTTCCTGGTAAACGTCGCCGCCCAGGGCCAGAAGGCCGTGGTCACTGGGGCCCTCGACAACCTGGTCAAGGGGGCATCTGGCCAGGGGGTGGAATGCTTCAACATCGCTTTCGGCTTCGACCGCAAGACTGCGCTGGAGATGCCTGTCCAATGGCCGTGACGTTCGCGCGCGGCTTCCGCGCCGGCACCGCTGCATGTGGGATCAAAGCGTTCACGACCGGCGCCACGGCGATCCCGACCACCCAGCGCGACGACCTCTGCGTCATCCAGTCGGAGCATGGGTGCGACACCGGCGGCGTCTTCACAACCAACAAGGTCAAGTCAGCCGGCGTGGTCATCGACCAGCTCCACCTGCAGCACAACCGCGTACGCGCCGTGACAATCAATTCCGGCAACGCAAACGCTTGCACCGGCGCGCAGGGATTCAAGGACGCGCTTCTGATGGCGAAGCTCACGGCGGACCGTCTGGACCTCGACCCGCACCAGGTGCTCGTGAGCTCAACCGGCGTCATCGGTCGCTACCTTCCGATGGCGGCAATCAAGACCGGCATCAGCGAGGCCTGCGCGGAGCTCAGCCCTGACGGTGGCGACCGCGCCGCCCGCGCCATCATGACCACCGACACGGTGCCCAAGACCGCGCAGCTCGAGGTCGACATCGCCGGCACCACGATCCGGGTCGGCGGGATGTGCAAGGGCTCCGGGATGATCCATCCCAACATGGGCACCTTGCTCGCTTACATCACGACGGACGCCGCGGTCGAGTCCGGGTTGATGGCGAAGCTGGTCAAGCCGATCGCGGACCGCAGCTTCAACCAGGTCACCATCGATGGCGACAGCTCGACCAATGACACTTTTCTCATGCTGGCCAACGGCGCCGCCGGCAACCAGGCGATTCGATCCGGCAGCGTCGAAGCCGAGCTGTTCGAGGCGGCGCTGCTCGAGGTCGCCCGCCGGCTTGCTCGCGCGATTG
Organism: Candidatus Dormiibacterota bacterium; assembly: GCA_036569925.1. Lineage (GTDB taxonomy): Bacteria > Chloroflexota > Dormibacteria > Dormibacterales > Dormibacteraceae > Palsa-872. Next base: position 9,361 of record DATCPU010000493.1, on the reverse strand, counting down.
CCAGCGATGGCGAGGGAGCCAGCAAGTTGATCAGCGTCCGCGTGGTGGACGCGCTATCGGATGCCGACGCTCGAACCGCTGCTCGCGCGGTAGCCTCTTCGAGCCTCGTCAAGACCGCCGTCCACGGCGGCGATCCCAATTGGGGCCGGATCGTGTGCGCGCTCGGTTACAGTGGCGCGGAGCTGGCACTCGACAAGCTTCACTTGAGTGTCGGTGGGCTGGTCGTATTCGAACGGGGCGCGGGGGTCAATGTGGACCTCTCGGCCGTGCGTCGCGCGTTCGAGCAGCCCGAGATCGAGATAGTGGCCACCCTTGGGCTGGCAGACGGCCGCGCCGAAGCCTGGGGCTGTGACCTTTCGGAGGAATACGTGCGAATCAACGCGGACTACACCACATGACGCTGACCGTCGAGGAGCGCGCCAAGGTCCTGGTCGAGGCGCTGCCCTACATCAAGCGATTCCACGGCCAGATCGTGGTCGTCAAGGTCGGTGGCAACGCCATCGAGCAGGCTCGGGACGAGACGTTGCTCGACATCGTGCTGCTCCGCTACGTCGGCATGCAGCCGGTGCTGGTGCACGGCGGCGGCCCCGAGATCACAGCGATGAGCGAGCGCCTCGGCATCAAAGCCACCTTCAAGAAGGGCCTCCGGGTCACCGATGAAAAGACGATGGAGGTGGTGAAGATGGTGCTGACTGGGAAGGTCAGCCCCGACATCGTCGCGAGCATCAACCGGCTCGGCGGCCAGGCCGTCGGAATGAGCGGCGAGGACGGGCCATGCATCATCGCGGAGCCCTTGAACGAGGCGCTGGGCTTCGTCGGCCGCGTCACCCAGGTCAACAAGGAGCCGATCACCGCGTTGCTCGGGCGGGGATACATCCCGGTCATCGCATCCATTGGCCTCGGGTACGACGGCCATGCCTACAACATCAATGCCGACACCGTCGCTGCAGAGCTGGCTGTCTCGCTCAAGGCCCACAAGCTGATTCTTCTCACCGACGTACCCGGTGTGTTGGGAGTCGACGGCAAAGTCGTGGCAGTGCTCTCCAAGGACGACGCGAGGCAGAGGATCGATTCGGGCGAGGTCTCAGGCGGAATGATTCCCAAGCTGGAGGCCGCCCTGCGGGCCTTGGACGGTGTGCCCCTCGCTCATATCGTCGACGGCCGCACTCCGCACGCCCTTCTGCTCGAGCTCTTCACCGAAGCGGGCATCGGCACGATGGTCACCCCCTAAGCCATGCCCACCACTCCGGAGCTTGCCGAGCAGTACCTCATGCACACCGGCCGGCGGCTGCCGGTTACGTTCGTCCGCGGCGAGGGCTGTCTGCTCTACGACGAAGACGGGAAGGAGTACCTCGACCTTGTCGCCGGGATCGCCGTCAACGTCCTGGGCCACGCCCACCCGGACATTGCTCATGCACTTACCGGTCAGGCGCGAACCCTGATCCACACCTCGAACCTGTACTTCACGCGGCCCCAGGTCGAGCTCGCGCGCCGCCTGGTGGAGCTGTCGTTTCCTTCGCGGGTGTTCATCTGCAACTCTGGCGCGGAAGCGAACGAGGCCGCGATAAAGCTCGCGCGCAAGTGGGGCACGAAGAACCGCGAAGGCGCCTTCGAGATCGTGACCGCCGAAGGCTCATTTCACGGCCGCACGCTCGCCACCGTCACCGCCGGCGGCCAGCACAAGTACTCGGACCCCTTCAAGCCGCTGCCTGACGGTTTTGTGCACGTGCCCTACAACGACCTCGACGCGATCAAGGCGGCGACCACGGAGAAGACCGTCGCCGTAATGCTCGAACCCGTGATGGGCGAGATCGGCATCATCCCTGCGGCAAAGGGCTTTCTCGAGGGGGTGCGCAAGTGGTGCGACGAGAAGAACCTGCTGCTCATCCTCGACGAGGTCCAGACCGGGATTGCCCGCACGGGCAAGTGGTTTGCGTACCAACACCACGGGATCACTCCTGATGTGATGACCCTGGCAAAGGGCCTTGGCGGCGGTGTCCCGATTGGCGCTTGCCTTGCCTCGCCCCGGGCTGACGTTTTCGAACCGGGCGACCACGGATCAACTTTCGGCGGGAACCCGCTGGCATGCACTGTGGCGCTGTCCGTGCTTGCCGTCATCGAGCGAGATGGCCTGGTGGGGCACGCCGCCGAGATGGGAGAGCTGCTGAACGGAGTTCTTCAAGGGCTCGGCGCCAAAGAGGTCCGCGGGCTTGGACTGATGCAAGCCGCTGAGTTCGCGGAGCCTCACGCCAAGACCTTCCAGCAGCACTGTCTCGAGGCGGGGCTGATCATCAACGCCGTCGATGAGAACTCGATCCGCCTTGTGCCGCCCCTGATCATCACCGCGGCCGAGATCGATCGAGCCCAGGCAACGATGCACAAGGTCCTCGACGTCGGGTGACCGCCACCAAGGGCCAGCGCCATCAGGCGATCCTTGCATTGGTCAATCGCGGCGGCGTGCACACACAGCAGGAGCTCGCCGAGGCGCTTGCGCGCCGTGGCTTGCGAGCGACCCAGGCGACCATCTCGCGCGATATCCAGGAGCTCGGCCTCGTTCGATCCGTCAGCGGCTATCGCAGCTCTGCCGCGCTGGTCCGCGAGCTCGTGTTGTCGATTGAGCTCGTCGAGCCGGTGGCCGTGATCAGGACGCCGCCGGGCACCGCGAACCTGGTCGCGCGCCGCATCGACGAAGCGGCGCTGCCCGGAATCGCCGGCACCGTGGCCGGCGACGACACCATCATCGCCGTGCTGAGCAAGCGAGGGGCGGGCAGGGCGCTCAAAGACCTCCTGGCCCATGTCCAATAACAAGCTCGTACTCGCCTATTCGGGTGGCCTCGACACTTCGGTCGCCATCCGATGGCTCAAAGAGAAGGGCTGGGACGTCATCGCGTTCACTGTGGATCTCGGCGAGAAGAAGGACCTGGACGCCATCCAGGCCAGGGCGCTGAAGATCGGGGCCTCGGCAGCCTATGTCGCAGACGGCCGGGTCCCTTTTCTCGAGCTGTTCGTGTGGCCCTCCCTCCAAGCCGGCGCCGTCTATGAGAAGGAGTACCCGCTGGCCACGGCCCTGGGCAGGCCTCTGATCGCGGCGATGATGGTCGAGGTGGCGCGGCGCGAAGGCGCGACCGCCATCGCACACGGCTGCACGGGCAAGGGCAACGACCAGGTGCGTTTCGACGTCACCACCGCCGCGCTCGCGCCGGAGCTCGAGGTGGTCGCCCCAGTGCGGGAGTGGGGGATGAACCGCGACGACGAGATCGAGTACGCGAACCAACACGGCATCGAGATCCCTGTAACCACCCGGTCGCCGTACTCGACTGACGAGAACCTTTGGGGCCGCTCCATCGAAGCCGGCGTGCTCGAGGACCCCTGGGCCGAGCCCCCGGCCGAGGTTTATTCGTGGACGCGCGACCCGCGCCAGTGCCCCGACGAGCCGGCATACGTCGAGATCGGTTTCAGAGAGGGCCTGCCGGTGTCGCTCGACGGCAAGGAGATCGGAGCGCTCGAACTGGTGACGGCGCTCAACAGGGCGGGCGGCGACAACGGCGTCGGCCGCATCGACCACCTTGAGAACCGGCTCATCGGCATCAAGTCAAGAGAGATCTACGAGGCGCCCGCCGCCGTGCTTCTGCTTCAGGCGCATCAAGCGCTGGAAGACATCACGCTGCCCAAGGAGGTTGCGCGTTTCAAGGATCTGGTGGCGCAGCAATGGGCGCAGATGGTCTACGACGGCCTGTGGTTCAGCCCGCTGAGGGATGCGCTGCACGCGTTCGTGGTCGAGACGCAGCGCCACGTCACAGGGGACGTTCGCTTGAAATTGTTCAAGGGCTCATCGCATGTCGTCGGACGCAAGAGCCCGCAGCAGCTCTACCAGCTGTCGCTGGCGACGTATGGCAAGGGCGACGTGTTCGATCAGTCAGCCGCAGCGGGGTTCATCAAGCTGTGGGGGATGGGTGTGCGCACATCGGCGCAAGTCCAGGGCCGGCTGCCTGCGGGCGACCTCGGCAACCTGTTGGGTGAAGTCAAACGCCTGGCAAAGTAGCGGGCAAGACTGCCAAAGACAAGCTTTGGGGTGGTCGTTTCGAGCGGCGGTTGCTGCCCGAGCTGGAAAGCTTCTCCTCATCTCTCGACGCCGACTACGAGCTCTACCCCTTCGACATCGCCGGCAGCATTGCTCACGCCCGCGGGCTGGCAGCCGCAGGGATCATCTCGGCCGCGCAATTGACCGCCATCGAACGCGGGCTGCGCCGCGTGAGCAAAGAGCTCGACGCCCGCACATTCGCGTTCCTCGAAACCGACGAGGACATCCACTCTGCCATCGAACGCCGCCTGACCGAGATCACGCCCGCCGGCGCCGCACTGCATGCCGGCCGGTCGCGCAACGACCAGGTCGCGCTGGATCTCCGTCTCTACTGCCGAGCCGCAGCCAGCGAGCTGACGGCCGAGATCGCGGCCGTGGTCGAGGCGCTTGGGCGGCAAGCCGACCACCACGCCGCCTGGGTAATGCCCGGTTACACGCACCTCCAGCGCGCGCAGCCGATCACCGTCGGCCATCACCTTCTCGCCCATGCCGAGCCGCTGCTGCGCGATGCCGCGCGAGTCCGAAACGCCTATGACGCGGCGAGCGAGATGCCACTTGGTTCCGGCGCCCTGGCCGGCACCACTTTGCCGCTGATCCGCGGGGTCGTCGCCAAGGAGCTTGGGCTCAAGCGCCTCACAGCCAACAGCATGGATGCCGTTGCAGATCGCGACTTCGCGCTCGACCTCGTTTACGCCTGCACCACGGCCGCGCTCCACCTGAGCCGTCTCGGAGAGGACGTCGTCCTGTGGGCGAGCGCCGAGTTCGGATTCGTCAGGCTGGCCGATGAGATTGCGACGGGGTCGAGCCTGATGCCCCAGAAGAAGAACCCGGACATCGCCGAGCTCTTGAGAGGGCGGTCGGGCCGAGCGCTCGGCAGCCTCGTTGCCCTCGCCACGGTTTTGAAGGGCCTGCCGCTGGCCTACGACCGCGACCTCCAGGAGGACAAACCGGCCCTGTTTGCAGCTGTCGACAACGCTCTCGACTCAATGAGGGCGGCCTCGCTCCTGGTGCTGCACCTCGAGTTCGACAAGGGCCGCCTCGCCGCTGCTGCTGCCGACCCGGCTCTGCTCGCCACCGATGTCGCCGAGGCGCTGGTCCGGGCGGGCAAGCCGTTCAGGAAGGCCCACAACGAGGTGGGCCGGCAGGTTCGTGAAGGCACCATGACGACGCCCTGGGATGCCGGCGCGTCGCTTCTGAAAAGGGACCTGGCCGGGGCTCCCCACCCGCGGCGTGTGGCCGCAAGAGCGATCGAGGTTCGGCGTCAGGCCGCGGCGTTGTTGGGATGGAGCCAGGAGCACCCGTCCCCTCTCCCGCGTTAACGCGACGGCAGTCGCCCTGCCCGTCCTCTAGAGTCCTCCTGATGCTGCTCGCGGTTGACGTCGGCAATACGAACGTGACGCTCGCCCTTTTCGACGGCGAGCGCCTCGTTGCCGACTGGAGGATCACCTCCCATCACGAGCGCACCGCCGATGAGCTGGCTGTGGAGCTCGGCCAGCTCTTCCACCTTAGAGGCCTGGACGTGGCGGTGGTCGATGGCGTCGTCATCGCCAGCGTCGTCCCGAACCTCAACCCGGCCCTCATCGAAGTGTCCAGGCGCTACCTGAAGTGCGACCCGGTGATGGTCGGGCCGGGCACCAAAACGAGCGTGAAGGTAAGGTATGACAACCCCAAAGACGTCGGAGCCGACCGCATCGCCAATGCCCTCGCCGCCTTCACCAAGCATGGCGGGCCGATCGTGGTCATCGATTTCGGCACCGCGGTGACCTACGACGCCATCAACGCCCAGGGCGATTACCTGGGCGGGGCGATCGCACCGGGCGTGGAGATCTCGCTGGATGCTCTGGTCTCGCAAACCGCGATGCTCCGTCGGGTTGAGGCGGTCGCGCCGGACTCGGTGATCGGGCGCAACACCGTCGCCTCGATCCAGTCGGGGCTGGTCTGGGGCTTTGTTGCCCAGGTGGAAGGAATGGTCCAGCGGATGACGGCTGAGCTCGGCGGCTCCGCCAAGGTGATTGCGACAGGAGGTCAGGCAGCTCTCGTCGCCGGTCTGACCCCGGTTATCGAAAGCATCGACCCACTCCTTACTCTTGAGGGCTTGCGGCTCATCTACCTCCAGAACTCCGACGGCAACGCCAGGTAGGCCGGGATGACCAACGCGCCCGTCTTCCACATCTACCTCCTGGGCAACTTCGACCATGCGGGGGTGGAAGACGTTCTCACCGAGCTCGGGCTCGAGGGGACCCGGCTGGAAGACGCGACCACGATCGTCTCGCCCGCCCTGATCCTGCTCGGTGTGGGGCAGAGCGCCCCTCAGGGCCTGGCCGACATCTCGATCGCGTTTCCGCCCGACGCCTCTCCGGCGGCGCTGCGGCACCTGCTGCATCTGGCAATGGAGAACGTGGCGTTGAAGCAAGCGGTCCGGCAGCACGAGGAGCAGGCTCGCCGGCAGCACCGCCAGTTCGAGGAGCTCAACCGGATCGGCATTGCCCTGTCGGCCGAACGGGACATCGGCAAGCTGCAGGAGTTCATCCTCACGACGATGCGGCAGCTCACCAATGCGGACGGCGCGAGCCTGTGGCTCAAGACGGTGGGCGACGACGGATTGCCCAAACTGTTCCTCGCCTCGAGCCAGAACACCTCGATCGACAACACCTACCAGGCCTTCAAGGTGCCCGTGGACGAGAAGAGCGTGGTCGGTTACACGGTCACAGTTGGCACGAGCCAGATCTATGACGACGCCTATAACCCTCCACCCGGGAAACCCCAGGGCGGCAAGGGTTTCGACCAGCAGTACGGCTACCGGACGAAATCGATGCTGACGGTGCCGATGCGCAACTACAACCACGAAGTGGTGGGCGCTGTTCAGCTGATCAATGCCAAGCGGAGCTACGAGACCAAGCTCACGGTTGCCAACGTTCCCGACGAGGTCGTGAGCTTCCGGCCTGAAGACCTCGAGATGATCGAGTCAATCGCCAGCCAGGCCGCGGTCGCCATCGACAACAAGCAACTCTTGGACTCGATCCAGGAGCTATTTGACGGGTTCGTCCAGGCGAGCGTGACTGCGATCGAGCAGAGAGACCCGAGCACCGCAGGCCATTCCGGTCGAGTGGAAGCCCTCACCACGCACCTCGCCGGCGAGGTCACCAAGATCGACGTCGGCCGTTATCGGGACGTCTACCTCACAGAGGATCAGCTCAAGGAGCTTCGCTACGCCTGCCTGCTCCACGACTTCGGCAAGGTCGGAGTGCGCGAGCACATCCTGATCAAGGCTAAAAAGCTCATGCCCGGACAGCTCGAAGTGATCCAAGCGCGCTTCGAGGCCGTTGAGCGTTCTGTGCAGGTCAAGTACGCGACCGAAAAGCTGGAGGCGATGCGTCGGGGTGACGCGGGCGCCGCCTTCCTGGCCGATGTCGACAAGCGGCTGGAGGAGGACCTTGTCCAGCTCAACTCCTGGATTGACGGGATTATCGCGGCCAACGAGCCCAGCGTCCTGCCGGAGGACAAGGCCTCGGTGCTGGAGTTCCTGTCGCAGCAGACCTACTACGACATGTCAGGCAAACCGCACCCGATGCTCGACCCCCAAGAGTTCCGGTTCCTCAGCATCCGGAAGGGCACACTGGACCCGCAGGAGCGGCTGGAGATGGAGTCGCACGTCACGCACAGCTTCCACTTCCTGAGCAAGATCCCGTGGACCCCTTTGATGCGGGGCATTCCTGAGATCGCTTATGGGCATCACGAAAAGCTGGATGGCACCGGTTATCCCCGCGGCTTGACGGGCGATGAAATCCCGCTCCAGGCGCGGATGATGACGATCTCGGACATATACGACGCATTGACGGCCCAGGACCGGCCTTACAAACGCGCAGTGCCCGCGGTCAAAGCACTCGACATTCTCAAGAGCGAAGCCAGCGACGGCAAGATCGATCCCGACCTTCTCGACGTGTTCATCGCGAAGCGCGTGTACGAGGGGACGTCGCCCCGATGAGGATCAAGTTCTGGGGCACACGAGGCACGAGGCCGACGCCCGGGCGAAAAACCCTGAGGTACGGCGGCAACACAACCTGCCTCGAGGTCCGCGATAGAGACAACAACCTCATCATCCTCGACTCCGGTTCCGGCATCGCGGAGCTGGGCGGCGGGCTCAATCAGTCCGAGCCGCTGCAGGCGCACCTCCTCATCACGCATACGCACCTGGACCACATCCAGGGCTTCCCGTTCTTCCTGCCCGCCTTCATTCCCGGCACGCACCTGACGATCGTCGGTCCCTCGGGCTCAGCGAAGTCTCTGCAGGCGGCTTTTGCGGACCAGATGGATCCGGCGTACTTCCCGGTGCGGCTGGACCACATGCCGGCCGAGATGGAGTTCATCGAACGCAATCCCGGGGAAACTTTCGAAGTTGGGGGATTGCGAATCACGCCTCACCTCCTCATGCATCCGATTCCCACGTTCGGCTACCGGATCGACGAGGGCGACACACGCTTCGCGTTTGCGACCGACAACGAGATCGCGCTTTTCGCCAACAACGAGAACGGGACCCTGAAGGACCTCGCCAGCTGGTGCAAGGACGCGGACCTGCTCGTCCACGATGCTCAGTACAGCCGGGAGGAGTACAAGACCCACGCCGGCTTTGGACATTCGACGTACGAGGAGGCGCTCGAGCTCGCGGAGCAGGCCGGGGCCAAGCAGCTGGCCTTCTTCCACCACGATCCTGTGCATTCCGACACGGATATCGACGGTCTCATCGAGGAGGCACTCGGCAACCACCGCGCCGGGGGCGGCGCCAACATCGACGCCTTCCCGGCAGCCGAGGATCAGGAGATAGCGCTGTAATGAAAGGGAACCTAAGGTTCCCTCTCATGCTCTCCTTCCGAAAAAGGATCGGATTTACTACGGATTAGTTTCTCCACGCGACGATCCGGCGTGGACTGAGACAAAGTCATGGCCGGGGGAACCCCGGCCAACCCTGCCGCGCCAGCCGGAGGGCGGTAGTGATACCTCCGTTAGTCTTTGCCCGTGACCGACGAGAAAAATGCTGATCTCCCTGAGGAGATGGTTGACCGCCGCGAGAAGCTCGAGCGACTTCGCGCGGCCGGCATCGATCCATATTCGCGCGGGTTCAAGCCGACCCACTCGACGGTTGAGGCACGCGCCGTCCTCGGTGACGGCGACCGGACCACAGAAGATTTAGCGCTCGCGGGGAGAATGATGGTCAAGCGCCTGCATGGCGGGTCCGCGTTTGCCGACCTGCAGGACGGGGCGGGCCGCCTCCAGCTTTTCGCC
>DATCPU010000492.1:0-4600 GCA_036569925.1 Candidatus Dormiibacterota bacterium | reverse complement strand
CCTCCACCCTCACTAACTCGCCTGTTCGATCGCCCTCTTGGTGATCACCCGCGCCAGGTGCTTCTTGTACTCCGGGCTTGCGCGCAGGTCGCCCGACGGGTTGAGCCCATCGGAGGCGTGTTGCGCCGCCTCTTCGGGCTTGGCGCCCTTCTGCAGGGCTTCCTCGACCGCCGTTGCCCGCACCGGTGTCGGGCCGACGTTCGTCAGCCCGATCCGCCAGCCGCCATTCATCTTCTGCGCCGCCGCCCCGACGATCGCCCAGTCGAACAGGCGCCGCCGGAACTTGATGTACTTGTGGGGCCCGTTCGCGACCGGAAACACGATCTCGGTGACGATCTCGTCCGCCGCCAGCGGCGTCGTAAAGATGTCCTTGAAGAAGTCTTTCGCGGGAATCGTCCGCTGGTTGGTCACGATATCGGCGTCGAGCATCAGGGCGATGGTGGGGTAGTCGCCGGCGGCATCAGCGTGCGCGACGACTCCGCCAATGGTGCCCATGTTGCGGACCTGGTTGTCCCCGACCTCGCCGGCCACCTCGGCCAGAATAGGCAGCTTGTCCTTCACGACCTGCGAGTCGTGGATGTTGACGTGGCGGGCGAGCGCGCCGACGTGCAGCTTGCCACCACTTTCCCTGATCTCGTCTAGCCCTTTGATGCCGTTGATGTCGATGAGGGCCTTTGGCTGGGCAAGGCGCAAGCGCATGAGCGGGATGAGGCTGTGGCCCCCCGCCAGCACCTTGGCATCCTCCCCGTACTTGTTGAGCAGCTTCACAGCCTCCTCGACTGAGGAGGCTTTGGCGTATTCGAATGCGGCTGGGATCACTACGAGCCTCCTTTTCCGTTCTGGTTCGAGCCGCGCGCTTCCTTGATCTGCTTCCAGAGCCGATCCGGGCTGGCGGGCATATCGACATGCTTGATACCTAGCGGCGCCAGCGCGTCGCAGATGGCATTGATGACGGCGACGGAGCTGGCTATGGTTCCTGCTTCGCCGATTCCCTTGACGCCAAGCTCGTTGGTAGGCGACGGAGTGATCGTTCGACCAAGCTCAAAGGTCGGGAACTCGTTCGCGCTTGGGAGCGTGTAATCCGTGAACGTTCCGGTTCTCATCTGTCCGGATTCGTCGTCGTAAACGACCTCTTCATAGAGGGCTTGCGAAATTCCTTGCGCGACGCCTCCATGAATCTGGCCATCGACGATCATCGGGTTGATGATGTTGCCGCAGTCATCGACTGCGATATAACGCTGCAGGTCGACGTGACCGGTCTCGGCATCGACCTCGACGACAGCGATGTGAGTGCCAAAGGGCCACACGAAGTTGCTCGGGTCGTAGTACGCGACCGCTTCGAGACCCTGCTCCATCCCCTCTGGCAGGCCTGCTCCATAAGACGCGAATGCGACCTCGCCAAACGCCTTGCGCTTGTCGGGGGTGCCTTTGACGTAGAAGTGGCCTTGATCGAAAACAACGTCGTCCTCAGCCGCCTCGAAAAGGTGCGCGGCAAGTTTGCGAGCCTTGTCGACAACCTTATTGCTCGCCTTGAAAACAGCCATGCCGCCCACCGCAAGTGAGCGGCTGCCGTACGTCCCGTAGCCGAAGGCTGGGCCCTCCGCAGTGTCGCCGTGACGCAGTTCGATGGAGTCGTAAGGGACACCCAGGGTGTCAGCGACGATCTGCGGAAACGTGGTGTCGTGGCCCTGGCCGTGTGAGTGAGTGCCGACGTAGACCGCGACCGAGCCTGTCGGGAATACACGCACCTGCGCCGATTCGACCAGCGCTATGCCTCCGGTCGCGGGCGCAGTGGCCGCGCTCGGGCCAAAGCCACAGATCTCGATCCAGCTCGACAACCCGATGCCGAGATACTTGCCCTTCTTGCGCCCCTCTTCTTGCTGCTTGCGAAGCTGCTCGTAGCCGGCAATCTCTAGAGCCATGTCCATAGCCTTCTCGTAAGCACCTGAGTCGAAAACCAGGCCGAAGTGGTTGGTATGCGGGAACGCGGAGATGAAGTTCTTGCGACGAAGCTCGGCCGGATCCATCTTCAACTCGCCTGCGAGTAGATCGATCGCTCGTTCGCACATGTGCGTCGCCTCAGGACGACCGGCGCCTCGATAGGGATCGGTTGGAACCTTGTTGGTAAGGACACCGACCGTGCGGGCCGATACGTGCTTCCAGTTGTAGGCGCCGCCCGCGAGCAGGCAGGCGCACGCCTGAAACGCCGCGAAGGTGCCGAGGTACGCCCCGGCGTCGAGGTACTGGGTCGCCTTGATGAAGACGAGCGTGCCGTCTTTCTTGGCGCCGGCCTCAACCTCGAAGACCTGGCCTCTGCCATGGGTCGTGGTCTGGAGCGATTCGGTGCGTGACTCGATCCACTTGACGGGACGCCCGCTGAGCTTTGCCGCGGCCGGCACCAACCAGTCCTCCGAGTACGGGCTGATCTTGGCGCCGAAGCCTCCGCCCACGTCTGGCGAGATTACTCGGAGCCGGTTTTCAGGTATTCCCATCGCTCCGCCGAGGAAGAGCCGCACGAAGTGTGGGCTCTGGCTCGACATCCACACGGTCATCGTGCCGTCGGGCTTTGAGTATTCGGCTAGCACCCCGCGAGTCTCCATCGAGGTCGGCGCAAGGCGCTGTTGGAGGATGCGCGCCTTGATCACCACGTCGGCCTCTTTCATCACCGCCGGGTCATCAGGTATGTATGTCAGATCCCAGGCGAGGTTGTCCGGCCCGTCCGCGTGCACCTTCGGACTCTTGGCCTCGAGCGCCTTGTCGAGGTCCATCACCGCCGGCAGCTGCTCGTAATCGACGTCGATCAAGTTCGACGCATCCGAGGCCTGGTACTTGGTCTCGGCCAGGACGACTGCGACAGGCTCGCCCTGGTAGACAACCTCTTTGTCGGCGATCGGGAACCTCGCGGGGCTCTGCTTCTTCTCCGCCACGAACGAGGGCGTGACCGGCATCGACCCTGAGAGCACCGTGGCGAAATCCTTGTGGGTGTAGACGGCAACCACCCCCGGCGCCTTGGTGGCTTGTGTGACGTCGATGCTCTTGACGAGAGCGTGGGCGAATGGGCTGCGGACAACAGCGAGATGAAGCATCCCTGGCCGGGTGAAGTCATCGACGTAGCGGCCTTGTCCGCTGACCAGCCGGGGGTCCTCGCGGCGGTGGATCTTCGCTCCGATCATCGTGGTAACGGCCATCGCTTTAACTCCTCCCCGCTGCGGTGGAGTGCTCTCCGGCTTTGGCCTTCGATCCGTTCATCGCCTTGGCGGCCGACTGGACGGATTTGACGATGTTCACGTAGCCCGTACACCGGCATAGGTTGCCTTCAAGGCCCCGGCGAATCTCGTCCTCGGTGGGGTTGGGATTCTCGTCGAGCAGGTAGGCGGCCGCCATGATGAAGCCGGGGGTGCAGAAGCCGCACTGGAGCCCGTGCTCGTCCCAGAACGCTTGCTGCAGTGGATGCAGCGTCCCGTCCTTCGCGGCCATCCCCTCGATCGTGGTGATGCTCTTGCCCTCGGCTTGGACCGCGAACATGGTGCAGCTCTTCACGGCCTTGCCGTCGACAGTGATAGTGCAAGCGCCGCACTGGCTCGTATCGCAGCCGATGTGGGTCCCGGTTAGTCCGACGACGTCGCGCAGGTAGTGAACGAGCAGAAGTCGTGGTTCAACCTCATGCTCGCGGTGTTGGCCGTTGACAGTGGTCGCGACCTTGTGCTTCATACGACTCCTCCCTAACGCGGTGGCGGCGCGCCCTGGCGCCGAAAACTGCCCTCAAATCGCACCGGAAACGGCCCGGCAAGTTGAACTGTTTCGAATCTGCGGGTGGCGGGGGACCTCATACCCTTGTGAGCTGGCCGAAGGCGTACCCGTCTATTGCGCTACTTTTAGCGGCGAAATGCAACTAGAAAATTCGTTCACGGTGGGCGCGCCCCCTTCCCGCGTATTCGCTTACCTGCTCGACGTCAACAAGATCGTCGGCTGCGTCCCCGGCGCCGAGCTCTCCGAGGTGGTCGATCCGACCACGTTCAAAGGCAAGGTGAAGATCAAGGTCGGGCCGATCACAGTTGCCTACAGCGGCACGGCACGAATCGTGAATCGGGACGACGCCAACCATGCGGCGACGCTCGAGGCTGAGGGTCGTGAGACCACCGGTCCGGGCTCCGCCCGCGCCAGCGCCAGGATGACCGTGGAGCCGGATGGCTCGAACTCGGTCGTGAAGATCGTCACCGACTACAACGTGGCGGGTCGCGTCGCCCAGTTCGGCCGTGGGGTCATGGAGGACGTGTCGCGGCGAATCGTCACCGACATGGCCGCCTGCATCAAGTCCAACGTGGAGGCGGCGGAGCCCGGTGCCGGAGGTGGCGGTGGCGAGACGACCCCAGCGACGGGCCCAGGGGCAGCTCCGGCGGCGGCGCCGGCGGTTACGTCAAAACCGGTGAACGCCTTCGGCCTGCTGTTCTCAGTCTTCTGGGCGCGGCTGAGAGGAGCGTTCGGCTCTAAGCCCAGCTAGCCCAACCAGCCCAGCTAACCCGAAGCCAGCGCTGCAGGGTTGGCCGGGGTCCCCCGGCCATGACTTTGTCTCAATTCGTCTGCAGGCGTGGCTGGGAGC